>JAHEAS010000037.1:4995-12237 GCA_024642645.1 Saprospirales bacterium
TCACTTCCGTGCGGGCAGCAAAGGGCGACCAATTTGCCTCCTGCCCCACCAATTGCCAAGAGTACATGACTCGCTCTTGGTTGGAGAAATCGGTGGCGAAAAACTCAAACCGAGGTGGTTTTGGTTATAAGGAAAAACAGCGCCGTTTCTCAGTCCTTCCCAGTTTTCTGACCAGCGGGCCATTTGTGAGCATTCGAGTAACTCATAAAGTAAAAAAAGGATAAAACGCCAAATATAGGCTGCAAATATGCTGTTTTGCAACGTTTATTCAAGCCCATCATCCTGTTTCAGAAATCCAACTGAAAGGTGACAATTCAACAAAAAATAATTTTGTGGTAAAAAGGTCAAACAAGAACTTCTTTTATGACATTACTATAGAGTAGTTGAATGATATTCTTTACTTTTGTGCTTTGCCTTTCATTCCAATTGTTAACATGGGCTTCTCCTTTAGCCTGATTTTTTTGCCTGTTTAGGAAATTCGCTGCTAGGAACTTCAATTTTGTTTTCACTTCAATTTGATTGAACAAACCCTGTCTAAGTCATTCATTTTTCAATTAAATCAATAATTCAGATGAAGCAACGTACTCTACTCTTAACTCTTTCTTTACTGACAGTTTGGCAATTTTTAATTGCGCAAAAAGACTGTTGCCTTTCCCTCGATTTATCAGCAAACGGACCTTTTCCAGTGCTATACAATCAAACTTCCGGGAGTGGCCAGGGTGCTGACGATGTTAGTTGTTCCTGTCTCGCTGGTGAGGGAGGAAGTACTTGGTTTTCTTTTTCAGCTGTTACAGGCGGAAATTTGGAACTACTCATTGAACCCAAGGCGCCTGGAGCTGACTTCAATTTCTCCTTGTGGGTAGAATCTTGCCCATGCCAAGCAACTCCCTCACAGCCAGTTCAAGTTCCAGTAGTCTGCAATTCGGCAGCGGGCTTAGGCCCAACAGGGCTAGCCCAATACCCCACAATGTCTTTTGGTGTGCCCAATTCTGCCGAATTTTCAAATGGTATAGTTTTCTTGGAGATTGGCAAGAATTATTTCCTGTTAGTTACGAATGTGAATGACACCGGAGAACCTTTTACGCTCACCAGAGGAGGAAATGCCGTCATTGCTCCTAGAATACCACCGCCAGGTGCAGGTTCTATTTCTGGACCTACGGAAATCTGTACGGGTGCTAGCGCTCATTTTACTGTTCCGTTTCAACTTGGTGCGACTAATTATGCTTGGTCAGTGACTCCAGGTGGAATCACACAGAATGGACCCAATCCATACTATGACCTAAATTTCCCCACTGTTGGGACTTATGAAGTTTGCGTAGAACCAAGTGGGCCTCAGCTGGGATGTTTTGCAATTGATTCTTCTTGCATGACCGTAAACGTTACAAATTTACCTGTCCCCGCAGGGTATGAGTTTGGGTATGTTTGTACAAATGACTACTATGTCGCTGGGAATGGGGATGTATTTTATTATGGTGGCACCTTTGATTTGCACTATGATTCATGGCTGCATTGTGATAGTATTGTCCGCCTAACCTTACAACAGAAAGTCTCAGATTTCAATGTTGTAGTAAAAGAAGTATGCCCCGGTGAGTGCGTTGATTGGGGTGGTGAAACCTATTGTGATACGGGAACCTACGACGATGTTCAACAAAACCAATTTGGCTGCGACAGTACCACCCAATTGCTGCTAGTCGTGGTGCCATTGGAAACGAAAATAAACGGAGCGGCAAACTTGGATTGTAACCATCCAAGCGTCACGCTCAACAGCACTGGATCTATATTCTCCACTGGCGCTGTGTTCACTTGGAAAAAGGGCAATACCGTGGTCGGTAACGGCCCAACGCTTACTGTTACAACAGGCGGCACTTACACACTTTCAATTGCCAGTGTGGTTGGCGATCATACCTGCATTGAATCAAAATCTGTCACCATCTTGCAGGACACTGCACCGCCACAAGGGGTGACGGCTACAGGTGGAAATGCCACCTGCTACACCACCCAAGTAACGTTAATGGGCAATTCTACCACACCAGGAGTGACCTACTCGTGGACTGGGCCTGGTGGATATACCTCTAACCAACAAAACCCCACTGTGAGCACCCAGGGCAACTATGTGCTGACTGTAACAGGAACAAACGGCTGTACGAAAACGGCCACGGCAGTTGTTTCAGAAAACAAAGTACCACCCGCAGCCGCAGCCGCAGCCAATGGCACATTGAATTGCAACGCCAGCACAGTTCAGTTAAGCGGTGCAGGCTCATCCACAGGAAATCAATTCACCTACCTCTGGACGACCGCCAACGGAAACATCACCAATGGCGAAGCTAGTCTGACACCAACCGTAAACCAAGGTGGCAACTATATTTTGACCGTTACAAATCAAAACAACGGCTGTACAAGCACAGCAACGGCCACGGTCATCCAATTACCACCTGTTTCCTCCCAGATAACAGCTTCTAATAATGTAGCTTGCTTTGGGGGGGCAAGTGGCTCTGCCACTGTTGAGGCTAGCGGCGGAACCGGAACCTATAGTTACGCTTGGTCAAGTGGTGCTACAACGGCCAATGCCGCTAATTTAACTGCTGGCAATTACACGGTAGTCGCAACAGATGGCAATGGTTGCACATCCTCACAATCGGTCACGATTTCACAACCATCAAACCTTGTACCCAATGCATCTGCTACACCGCAAACGACTTTCGGCGTTGATGACGGAACAGCTACCGCCAACCCGACTGGAGGAACTAGTGGCTATACTTATGTGTGGAGCAATGGTGAAACAACGCAGACTATTACAGACTTAGCACCTGGCAACTACATGGTAGTAATAACGGACGCAAATGGCTGTACTGCTTCGCAAACCGTTACCGTTTCAGAAGTCACTTGTATTGTAAAAGCAACTATTGAACAGACCAATGTCTCCTGCAATGGTGCTGCTGACGGCACGGCCACTGTCAACCTTGAGGATGCGAATCCACCATTTACCTATATTTGGTCAAATGGTGCAACAACCCAAACGGCTACGGGCCTTGCCGGAGGCACCTATGATGTTTCAGTTACCGATGCCGATGGCTGTGATGTGGTAACGACCGTTATCATTGATGAGCCTCAACCGTTCAATTCAAATGCCACCTCTACCAACTTAACGGCTTTCAATGCTGACAACGGTACTGCTAGCGCTAATCCTAATGGTGGAACTGCGCCTTATACCTACCTGTGGAACAATGGTGAAACTACGGCAAGCATCAGCGGCCTTGCGCCGGGTGGCTATACCGTGGTTGTAACCGATGCCAATGGTTGCGAAGTGGAACAGACGGTGACTGTAAATCAGTATGTTTGTACAATAGCAGCTTCCATCATTTTAGGTGACATAAGCTGCACCGGAGCTGCCGACGGACAGGCGACCTTTTCACTGGTTGGTGGCAATGCGCCGTTCACCTACGAATGGTCAAATGGAGGAACAACTGCCACCATCACAGGCTTAACTGCCGGTACCTATATTGGTACTGCGACTGACGAAACGGGCTGCCCTGCTATTGCGGAAGCAACTTTGACCGAGCCAAATGCTTTGGGCATTGAAGTGATTGAAATGGTGGAAGCAGAATGTGGTGCAGCAGATGGCTTGCTGACGGTGATGGGTACTGGCGGCACACCAGATTTTTCTTATCTATGGCAAACGGGGGGTGAAATGACCCCAACCGTAAGTGACTTGACCGCAGGCAGCTACACAGTTGCTATCACGGACGCTAACGGTTGCTCAGAAAGCTTTGATGTACTGTTGGGGACTGATGACGATGTACTGCCGATTGTTGTCACTCAGAATATTACCATCCAACTCGATGCCAATGGACAGGCTACCATCGTACCTGGCGATGTGGACAACGGCAGCACAGATGATTGCTTAATTGCCTCTTACCAACTTGACCAAACTGATTTTAGCTGCGCTGACTTGGGTGACAACACTGTGACACTCTCGGTAACCGATATTGGAAACAATGTGGCCACTGGTACTGCAATTGTCACCGTAGAGGAAACCGTTCCTCCGACGATTGTTTGCCCTAACGAGGTAATTGTGCCTGGTTGCAATGCCGTAGCTGATTTTGTGGTAACTGCCACGGACAACTGCGGTGGCGATGTCGTCATTACGCAGGACAGTGGATTGCCAAGTGGGTCCAATTTCCCATTAGGAAATTCTACCGTCGCATTTACAGCTACCGACTTTGGGGGGAACACTTCATCTTGCAGTTTTGTAGTCACGGTGCAATCAAACATTGCATTGAATATTTCCAGTGTACAAGTTAGCTGTTTTGGTGAAAACGATGGAAGTGCCACAGCCAACGTTTCAGGTGGCCTACCGCCCATAACCTACTTATGGAGCAATGGTGATGATACTCAAACCAGCACTGGCCTGATAGCAGGCACCTACACTGTGAGCATTTCAGATGCGGGCGGATGTACAGGGATGGAATCGGTTACTATCGGCCAACCTACAAACCTGACGACCTCCCTAGTCAACATCATGAATGCTGTTAACAACCAAGCAAATGGCTCAATTGATGTGACTGTAGCTGGTGGTACGATGCCTTATACTTATGTTTGGAAAAACTCAACAGGGACAGTTATTGGGAATACCGAGGATATTTCTGGATTACTTCCAGGTACCTATACACTGATTACTACCGATGCTCATGGCTGTCAATCGCAGAGTGGCTACACCATTCAGAACTCAGTAGGCACTTCAGAGTCTGAATTAGACAGCCATGTACTACTATACCCTAACCCAACCTTGGGTGAGGTGACTTTGGAATTGGTTGACCTGACCAATTACGGAGCAGTGGAAGTTACTGCCTTCGACATTACTGGTAGACAGGTGCTGCACAGCGTTGATCCAAGCGCTAAGCAATTGCTAGATTTTAAAACAAAGCCCTCTGGCGTTTACATACTGAAAATCGTGATTGGCAGCGAGGTGCTGACCAAGCGGTTGGTGGTGAGTAAATAATAAATTATTAAGCAAAGCCCGGGTGACGCAATGTCATCCGGGCTTTTTTATTTTACTGAGGTGGAGGATTTACGGCTAGTTCTTTTTTAAGAAACAACAATGGCAACAGCACCAACACAAACATAAACAGCGCCACCAATTCGCTGGAGAGCAAATACCAAGGGTAGTCACCCAAATAGTCAAGGGCGGAGGCAACAGGTGGTTTACGCATGAGATAGGCATAATTGGAGCCAAGCATTAAGTTGATGCAAAACAGCGCCGCCACATATCCCTGTAGTAGCAAGAAAGAGCGCCAAAGGCTTTTCCAAGTTGGGCGAATGCCGTAAACGACAGTTGCATACACGGCAAAGACCACCAACCCGCCATGCACTAGCCAATATTTCACAAAAGTAAAATGCGGAAAGCCTTCAAACAGATGCGGTGTCAGCACTGCCTGCATGGTACCTGCGAGTATCCAGAAATACAGCACTTCGTGAATTCGTGGATTGGGTTGCCACATCAAAAACGGCAAGGACAACGCCACGATGTTGCAGATATCGAAAGGCAGGTCCGTTTTGTAATCAAACTCACCCATTGCCATGCGGATGCCAATCCAGCCTACCACAGCCAAACATATCAACAAAGTCAGGGCTCTCCCAATCGTCAGCTGGTGGTGTTTGAACAAGCTGTTTTTAACAAAAAATGAAATTCCAAAGGCTAGTCCGAGTGTCAGTGCAATCATCACAAGGTGCTGATTACCAAACAGTTGAAAATCGGTATTTGGACGAAAGAAGAGCGATTCAGATGTGTTAGGTGGCATGGTCAGTTCATTTTAGTGGGGAAGCTACGGCAAGAAATGTGGATTGAAAAAATTGGGCAAATGAATTTCCAACTTGCTATCTGGTCATTTTTGGCCATTCAGCGGTGTGGGCGAGTATTAAATCCCTATTCTTGCGCCCCAATTCAAAAAATAGGCTTTTGCGCTTCATTGCTTGGCCATTTCATCTTACAAAACTAGCATGAAAAAGTATTTAAACCTTTTTGACCTGACGCAAAAAGTAGATTACAAGACAGAAGTTTTATCTGGCTTAACGGTGGCGTTGGCGCTAGTGCCGGAAGCTGTGGCCTTTGCTTTCATTGCTGGCTTATCTCCATTGACGGGTCTTTATGCTGCATTCATGATGGGCTTGATAACGTCCATTTTCGGCGGCCGCCCAGGTATGATTTCTGGGGCAACTGGTGCCGTTGCCGTGGTGATTGTTGCGCTAGCGAAGTCGCACGGTGTGGAGTACATTTTTGCGACGGTAGTATTGGCGGGCATTATTCAGGTATTAGCGGGGACATTTCGTTTGGGCAAATTAATGAGATTAGTCCCGCACCCTGTAATTTTTGGATTTGTAAATGGCTTAGCCATTATAATATTCATGTCGCAATTGGACCAATTTAAAGATATATCTGGCAATTGGCTAACTGGGACACCACTATATATATTGTTAGCGCTGGTAGCCGTCACGATGCTTATAATATGGGGAATGCCGAAGCTGACAAAGGTTATCCCAGCAGCATTGACGGCCATTTTGGTGGTATTTGGTATTGTATCTTTTTTTGGCATCGACACTAAAACAGTTGGAGACATGGCCTCCATACAAGGTGGATTTCCACCCTTCCATATTCCTAATATCCCTTTCACCTTCGAAACGCTTACTATCATATTTCCTTATGCTGCCATTGTCGCAGGGGTTGGATTAATTGAAAGCTTGCTGACACTAAATATTATTGATGAAATAACGGAAACGAGGGGACGTAGCAACAAAGAAGCGGTCGCACAAGGAGCAGCAAATATCCTCTCAGGTTTTTTCTCCGGCATGGGCGGCTGCGCCATGATTGGCCAGAGTTTGATAAACATTTCTTCTGGTGCAAGGGCTAGGCTATCGGGCATTGTGGCTGCCGTGATGCTGCTGGTTTTCATCATGTTCGGGGCGGGTTTGATTGAAAAACTGCCGATGGCAGCGCTGACCGGGTTGATGATTATGGTTGCCATCGGCACCTTCGAATGGGCCAGTTTGCGGACGTTTACCAAAATGCCGAAGTCGGATATTTTCGTGATGGCAATGGTTACCCTCGTCACGGTATTCTTGCACAACCTTGCCTTAGCGGTCATCATTGGGGTCATCATCGCTGCATTGGTATTCGCTTGGGACAATGCCAAACGTATCCGTGCTAGAAAACGAATTGACGAAAATGGGGTGAAACATTATGAAATA
>JAHEAS010000589.1 GCA_024642645.1 Saprospirales bacterium
GAGGTTTTAGTGCTTACATCAGAACCAAAGGTTTTATTGCTTAACGATACCATGGAGGCCATTTCGAACTTCAAACCAAATAGTCAAAATCAATATTTTTGGAGCATTAGTTCAACAGATAATGGCTTATTGCTTGGAGGAAATGAGCGCTACGGCAGTGTGGGAGACTACAATTATGCTACCTTCATCAAAGGCTATGACTTGGCTGGAAATGCCAACAATACCAACAGAGATGTTGGTGTGACAAATCTTTATTGTGGTAGTTCACCAACAGTTGATTATAATTCGTGGACAGCTCCGTTTAAAGTAACCTATCACGATATTAAAGCCAAAGTCAAAAACTTTGGCAGCACAGTTGTGGAAAATTTAAACCTAAACATAGATTTTGGCATTTTATACATTCCAAATTGGTGTCCCTTAGACCAGCGATTTTCCAAATATTATAGCAATTTAAACCTTCAACCAGGGGAAACAAAAGAAATTTTGTGGGGCAACCAAGACGTCTTTTATTTTATAGACCCTTCCGGCGCTGTTGACTTTTGTGTTTGGACATCGCTGCCAGATAGAAATTTGGAAACCAACAACGACAACGATATTAGTTGTACGGAGGTGTTAGTGGCCGCCCACGAGTCACACCCCATCGAGTTCCAAGCCTTCTTCAACCCTGTGGCCGACGAGGTTTACCTGAGTTTTCCATCCGATATTGAGCTCGAAAAAACGACGATTTCCGTGTTCAACACGGCGGGGCAACTGGTTTTTTATGAAAAAATGGCATCAAATACTCCACTCGATTTCAGTCAATTGACGGATGGAATGTACCTGCTGCGGGGCAGTTTTGGCGATAGGATTGGATGGGCGAAGGTGGTGAAATATTAAACCGATTTATTGTCAATATTCTAAAAAACACAATCATGAAAAACATCACTGTTGCTTTATTTCTCCTGTTGGTTTCTAATCTTGCTTTTGGGCAAATTGAATGGGCGCCAGTTGGTGCGAAATGGTGGCAAATCGTGGAAGCAGGATTTGACTTACAAAAATTTATCACTGAATATGAATGTTTGGGCCAAAAGGACACCCTTGGCCATTCTTGTATGGTTATCCATGAATCCAGCTTTGATGGCATTGAGCAAGATTTCCTTTCCTACCAAGATGGTGAGCAGGTTTTTTTCTATATGGGCGCAATTGACGGTTTCGTTCGGATATACGATTATGCAAAGCAGCCCGGAGAATCCTATTCCTTCAGCTTAGGGTCGGACACAATTTCATGCGAAATTGATTCCATCACTTGGGAAGCCTATGGTGGCAACATTGTACAAGTGCAACATGCCGTTGTAAATAATCCTGCTGTTCCCTTCGGTTCAAAATATACCAAAATATATGCTGGCATCGGCTCAACAACTGGGTTAGGTTTGCCAATACCAACAGACTTGACGCCTGAAGTATGGTGGTGGCTAAGTTGCTATCAGCCCCCTAACGAAGCGGTTTATTCCATCAATGAGTTTCCGGGTTATAGCTGCCAATCCTTATCAACACCTATTCATGATATTTTTGGAAATAACGTTGATTTTGAAATTTACCCCAACCCTGCCTCCGGCTCCGCTACTGTCAATTTCAAACTACCGTTCGCCGCCACTATCCAAATCCTAAACGGCTATGGCCAAAAAATACAGGTACACTGCCTCTCAGGTACTGCTGAAAACTTTCAGATTGACGAGCTCAAGCCTGGCCTTTACTTCGTCACATTGTTTTCCAACGACCAGCCCATAAAAACTAAAAAACTCCTTCGCCTTTGACAAGGATTTGAGTAGATTTGGCGACAAATCTGGAAATTGGTGACTCGTTCAGCGCCACCAATTTCCAATCACCAATCTCCGAAAACAATGTACACATTCACCTATGGCGGCAAAAACGGCGAAACCTTCCAACTCGCCGAAGCCAAAGACCTCGTCGTGGTGCGCACCAAAGACAACGCACCCTTGGAACAACTTTCCCTCAGCACCCAAAGTCGGGACATCGTGCCAAGCCTCCTGCCCATCGCCGCCTTCCCGGAGGCCAGCGTGATGGTCTATCGTTGCATCGCCACGGAGGAAAAAACGGCCACGGCCATGCGCAACGCCGCACGGAAAAGCCTCTCGCAAGAGGACGGCGTCCGCTTCGCTGGGCGGGTGCTGAAAGATCCCACCACGGGCAGCATCGTCGTTTACACCAACAACCTCTACCTCCAGCTCAAGCCCGATTTATCGAAGAAAAATTGCGAAGCAATACTCAAAAAATACGGGCTGACGGTGAAGGAAGACCTCGGCATCACGCCCAATTCCTATTTCGTGGAAGCACCCGAAGGCACGGGGCTTGGCGTGTTTGAGCTGGCGCAAAACCTGCTCGCATTGCCCGAAGTGGAAGCCTGCCACCCCGAATTGGTGCGGGAGCGCAAGTTCAAGTTCGTACACCCGATGCAGTGGCACCTTCGGGAGACGCAAATCAACGGCCTCACCATCAGTCAGCACGCCAACGTGGAGGCCGCTTGGGCACTCAGCACTGGCAAAGGCGCCACCATCGCCATCCTCGATGACGGGGTGGACACTTCGCACCCAGAGTTTGATGGAAAGGTCGTTTTCCCCCGTGACACGGTCGTCAATTCCGACGACGCTAAACCGAAAAGCGCCAGCGAACGCCATGGCACGGCTTGCGCCGGAGTAGCTGCCGCCAGCGGCAAAGGCAAGGCAAGTGGCGTAGCACCGGAGGCGAAACTCATGCCCATCCGGCTCGGCAGCATCGGCAGCATCAGCGAGGCAAAAGCGTTCAAATGGGCCGCCGACAACGGGGCCGACGTGATTTCGTGCAGTTGGGGGCCGGAGGACGGGGCTTGGTGGAGCGCCAGTGACCCGCTGCACACCAAACAAGCCCGCCTGCCGGACAGCGCCAAAGCAGCCATTGACTACGCCGTGGAAAAAGGTCGGGGCGGCAAGGGCTGCGTCATCACTTGGGCGGCTGGCAATGGCAACGAGGACGTGAAATTCGACGAATACGCCAGTTACCCGAAGGTCATCGCCGTGGCGGCCTGCAATGACAACGGGCGGCGATGCGTGTACAGCGATTTCGGCGATGCGGTCTGGTGCTGTTTTCCCAGCAACGATTTTTTTGAGCCGAGGCTCAATCCAACCCGCCCGAACACGCCCGGCATCTGGACCACCGACCGCTCCGGCAAGAACGGCTACAACAGTGGCGGCATCAACGCCGAGCAGCTAGTCGGTGATTTCGA
>JAHEAS010000590.1:0-2705 GCA_024642645.1 Saprospirales bacterium
GGATTTCGTTTTCCCTCCGGGAAAAATTCACCGTCGATGATTCTGTTCGGCAAGCCTGTGGTAGCTGTTTCTGAGGCTGGTGTTATGCCAATAATAGTAACACCTGAGCTATTGCTTGCATTGGCCATCATCCCGTGAGTTATGCTTCTGGAGGACACTGCCCTGACGCCTGGCACCGCAACTATTTTATTGGTCAAACTGTCCACATCGCCTAGCACATATTTTGGTTCGAAATCTTCTTGAAATGCAGGATGATGGATTTGCAAGTGCGAAACCTCTTCTTGAATCACCGTGCGAATCCTATCCTTGGCCATGCCGTCATAGAGTGCGACAATGAACGCTCCCGCCCACAAGCCAACTGCCACCGAACAAATGATGACTAGGCTGCGGACTTTGTTCCGCCAAATGTTCCGCCAGGCGAGGGTCAATAGCATAAGGCTGAATTATTAATGTTTGACAATCTTTGAATTATTTCCGCATTGCTTTCACCGCTTCGAGCTTGAATGCACTAAAAATCGGATAGGCCGATAGCACCAACCCGATGACCAAAACGATCAGTCCTTGGGTAATAAAAATAGATTTTTCAGTTGAGGCAGGAAATACTGCTTCGAACCCAAATCGTTCGTACACTTCTGCCATTTGCCCAGTGAACTGAATTGGTTTTTTGGCAAAATAATGTGCGATAGGTATGCTTACCAAGATGCCAACAACTGAACCTGTCAGCGTCACCAGTAGTGACTCAATTGCCAGCATCCAAGCCAGTTTTCGCTTTTTAAGGCCCACAGCTACTAGCATTCCAAACTCCCGCTGCCGCTCGGCCACCATCATAAGAAGGGTGCTGAAAATTCCGAAGGAAATCACGAGGTAAAGCACCCCAAGAATGATGTACATCCCAGCCGAATCGGCAGCTATGCTCTGCACCATTTCAGGCATCATTTCCTTCCACGTCATGACTTCGTAACCAGGGCCGGCACCGCTGGTAAGCGTAGCAGCAAGGTGTTCGAGCACTTTTGTTTCTTTCGGTGAAATGACGATGGAAGTGACCATGCCCGCTGCATCGAACATGGTTTGAGCTTTGGGCAGTGACATGAAAAGCATGTTTTCGTTCAACTCGGGTGAACCAAAATGAAGTAGCCCCCGAATTGCAAATTTGCCAGCAGCCATGGAGCCGTACATGCCCTGACCAAGCAGAACCACAGTGTCACCAACCGCCAGCGAAAGTCGCTTGGCGAGTTCTTCTCCAGCTATAACCCCATCGTCGTTTAAGGTCAAATAATCCCCTTGAACAAGTTTTGCACGAAGATGGATGATGCTTGACTCTGGTTCTGGCTCAATGCCGACAACCATGCATCCCCTCGTTTTTTCTCCGGAAGAAGCGAGCACGAAGGACTCTAACCTTTTAGCGGTTGCTGCGATTTCTTGGGTGGATTGCAACAAGGATTGCAAGCTGTCGGTAGGTTCGAAAGTGTTTTCCAGGGTTTGGTCGTCCCAGTAGCCTTCGTGGTGGATTTGTAAGTATCCAGTGTAGTATCCCACCACATTTTTAATCAAATTATCCCAAACTCCGACTTGAAGAGCTGAAGTCAGCACTGCCAAAACCACAGCACAAAACACTGAGGCCATTGTAATTAACGACCTGCTCTTGTTTCGCCAAAGGTTTCGCCATGCAAGAAGAAGGAGCATTTTAATGGATATTAGTGCGGATTCTGAACCCTGGTTATTTCAAACGCTTCATTTTTTCGGTGGAAAAAAAGCTGTCTTCAATCGGCTTGTCGTACTGAATGGATTTGTACTGCATGATGGTTTTATAGCCCGCTTTGTCAGCTGGGGTCATCTCCATCAGGCTGGGTAAAAGTCGGTCGCCAAAGATTTTGAACTCACTGGACAAGATAGTGTTAACCAAGTCGCCATCATCATCGTACATCTCAGAGCGCAATTGCATGTAATCCTTTTTGTCAATCCAAACCAGGATTTTGCTGTAAACCACTGCGGCGTCGGGTTTCGGTATCAATTCGATTTTGTAGCAGTCACGGTCGTCAATCTTTTCGCTCCCCAACAATTTGTGATTGTAATCATCCACCATGGACGATTCCTTGACGAAGTCGTCGTTGGTAAAATCGGTGCCCATCCAAGCCTGCGACATCATGGAAGGCGGCAGTTTGATGACCCGTTCAAGGCTTGGTAGCCAGTTCCAGACTTCTTTTTTTCTTTTTAGAAAGGTAACGCTTTTGTCTTTGGCAGGTGAGAGCACCAAAACCATGGCGTATTCGGTACCCTTCGACCACATCCGGACTTTCATCTCCCGTTTCCATTTCGGGCGCACGGTGGTGATGCTCATTTCGGCCTGGGAAGTGTTGCCTCGCACTTTCTCATCTGCTTTTTGCACGATTTGGCGGGCATCTTGCGTAAACCCAAGAATGGGCAAAACGAGTAAGAAAAACAATGGTAAGTACTTCATCTTCAATGAGTTGATTAGGTTACGAAGCCCTCGATTTCAAAACGTCGGTAAAGTTATAGCCCCGTTAGAGAAAAGCTACATGACTTTCTTTTGTTCAATAAATGACTTTTAACACCCAAATTAACAACTCCAAAGCTTCGTTATGCCAAATATTTCCCTAAAAATCCGAGCAATGCCTTATAGAATTCAAAGCGGTTCTCCTCGTTGTGGAAGCCGTGGCCTTCGTCATATTTTACCATGTACAGCA
>JAHEAS010000590.1:2715-3256 GCA_024642645.1 Saprospirales bacterium
AAAAGCAGAAAAAAACGGGGTGGCCAAAAGCCACCCC
This sequence comes from Saprospirales bacterium, assembly GCA_024642645.1. GTDB lineage: Bacteria > Bacteroidota > Bacteroidia > Chitinophagales > Saprospiraceae > UBA6168. Next base: position 2,753 of record JAHEAS010000590.1, read on the forward strand.
GTTTTGTTTTAGGGCAAATACTTTAGTTCAAATATTTTCCCAAAAATCCCAACATCGCCTTGTACACCTCGAAGCGGTTCTCTTCGTTGTGGAAGCCGTGGCCCTCGTCGTATTTTACCATATATAAGGTCTCAACGCCCCGCTTGCGAAGCGCTGCCACGATTTGGTCGCTCTCGTCAATGTTCACCCGTGGGTCGTTGGCGCCTTGGATGACGAATAGCGGGCATTTGATTTTGTCAATGTGGAAAACGGGCGAAGCCTCATACATTGCGTCTTTGTCCTTTGCAGGGTTTCCTACCATTTCGTACATCATATCGAGGTAGGGTTTCCAGTAGGGCGGGATGGTGTTCATAAAGGTAAAAAGATTGGAAACGCCCACATAGTCAATTGCGCAAGCGTACAAATTTGGGGTAAAAGTAACCCCAGCCAGAGTGGCGTAGCCCCCGTAGCTGCCACCATAAATGGCCACTCGTTTTGGGTTGGCGATGCCCTGTTTTATCAGCC
>JAHEAS010000038.1 GCA_024642645.1 Saprospirales bacterium
TGTTCGATAACCTTACTTTTGGTTTCCACACCCTCACCATTATTGATGCACTGGGCGTCATCATTACGCAAGAGGTTTTCATGCCCGATGCGCCCGTGCTGCAAATTGATTTGGACGGCCCATACACCGTGCCGCTCGGCAACAGTGTGACGCTTGGTGCTGGTTCTGCTTCACAAATCTCCACCTGGAACTGGTCGCCCCCCGATTACCTCAGCTGCACAGACTGCCCCAACCCGCTCTGTACCCCACGCAACGACATCGTGTACACGATTGCCGTCACGGACCTAAACGGCTGTACGGCGGAGGGTGAGTTGACGGTGTTGGTGGAAAAAGTGGAACAAGTTTACGTGCCGAGTGCTTTCAGCCCCAACAACGATGGCATCAATGACGAGCTGACAGTGTTCGCCGGGCCGCAAGTGGACAAAATCAAAAGCTTTCAGATTTTTGACCGCTGGGGCGAACTGGTCTTCGAATTTTACAATTTTGAGCCAAATGATTTGCAGCTTGGTTGGAACGGCAAGTACAAGGACAAAGAACTTGACCCAGCAGTTTTCGTTTGGTACGCCGAGGTTGTATTTCTGGATGGTCAAGTGCGTTTATTTAAGGGCGGGGTGAATTTGATAAAGTAAAAAATACAGCTCGTGCAAGTTTCAACCACCACTATCCTTACGATAAAAAAAGCAGAAGTATCTGACATACCTCAGATGGCGGCAATTATAAACGGCTGCTACCGGGGCGAAGCATCAAAGCAGGGCTGGACGACTGAGGCCGACCTGATTGCTGGGGAAATTCGTACTGACGAAGCCAACCTGACGGACCTGATGTCCACGGAAACAACTACTTTCCTGAAATGCCTCCACCCCGAAACAGGGCTTGTTGGAACGGTGTATTTGGACAAACGGGGTGACCGACTCTACCTTGGCATGTTGTCGGTAAACGTGGCGTTGCAGGGGTCGGGAATTGGCAAGCAACTGCTCGCTGCGGCGGAGGAACATGCACGCACGATGGATTGTCGAGCCATTTTCATGCAAGTTATCCCTGCCCGCAATTCACTGATGGATTGGTATGAACGGCATGGCTACCAAGCCACGGGCGAAAGAAAACCCTTCGATGGTGACCCTAAGTTCGGGGTGCCGAGGGTGCCATTGGAGTTTGTGATGCTGGAAAAAAAGTTGGGTTGTGTCTAGCCACAAAAAAAGGCCGTCGGAACTTGCTCCCGACGGCCTTTTTTTCACCAGATAAATCCATTCATTACTTAAACGGGTCAGCGTAGCGGCTGGCCATGAGGCTTCCCTTGTCGGTCAACGTTTTCAGGAAAGCAACGAGCGCTTGCTTGTCGTTTTCGTTGAGGTTCAAGTTTTTTGCTTCATCAAAACTTTTCTTCAGGTTTTCATGAAGGTTTTCGTGGTTTTTGACGCCACTGCTGTAGTGCTCAACAACCTGCTCCAACGTTGCGAAGCGGCCATCGTGCATGTACGGAGCAGTGAGTTCCACATTGCGGAGCATCGGTACTTTGAACACGCCCATCTCGCTGGGGTTGTGCGAAATTTCACCGATACCTTCGTCGCTATAGGAAAGTTCGAGGCCATTGTTCGCAGCTACGATACCAGTTGAAAATGCTACTGCACCGAGGTTGTGGCAGCTTGCACAGTTGGTGTTGTAGATTTCTTTGCCACGGTTTTCTTCAGCAGTGAAGTTTGTAAATGGGGCTTCTTTGTGGTCATTGCTCCTGATAAGTTCTTGGTCATATTTCGAGTTGAAACAGCCAATGGAGCTGACGAAAGATTGGAGGGCAGTGAGCATTTTTTCCTCGTTAGTCAGGTAGTTTTGGTTGGGGAAAGCCGCTTCAAAAAGAATCTCGTAGTATTCTTCTTTCAGCAGTTCATCGGCTACTTTGCCGAGGTCTGTGTTCCCCATTTCCACTGGGTTTTTCATGGTTTCTGCCGATTGCTCCATCACACTGGCAACCCGATTGTCCCAAAACATGCGGGTACCCCCAAAGCCATAATAGGCGTTGAAACTGGGGAAGGTGCCAAGTGCCAGCGTGTTGCGGGAGGTGCGCTCGGTGGTGACGCCGGGACTGAACTGCTCACCGTCCGTGAATGCTTTTTCGGCGATATGGCAGGAAGCGCAGTTGACCTCTTTGTTCACCGAAAGTCGTTTATCGTAAAACAGCACCCTTCCGAGGGTAGCCTGTTTGTTGTCAGCAAATACTTGAAAACCGCCCACGGTTTGCGGAAGTTGCAGGCTGTAATTGTCCACCTCCACAGGAAGGTTGAGGTGCGCCTGGATGACTTTGTAATGTTCAGGAGAGTAGTTGTGACGAACAGTTTTCTCGTTGTCCTTTAAGCAAGAACTTAGCAAAACGGCCATTGTGGTGGCTAGAAAGAAGAGCTTGGTTTTCATAAAATAAAGATTTTGGTGAAAAATAAAGTGGTGGATGGTTTGCATTAAAGCTGACCAAGTGTAAAACGTTGGTAAAAATACTGTCACTTCAACAGAAATTCTACTGGCAATGTGTGTCTTAACACAATAATATTTTCAAAAATGATTTTTCCAGACAAAACGCTGCGCAAAATAGGGCAGCATGAGTAATAAATTTCGCTGAGGACTACCATTCCAGTTCAAACCTTCCTCCTTTGAATCCTTCAATCTCTCGGCGCTCCCGTTTGGTAGGACGGCCAGTGCCCCGCTCCCGAACTTCCGCTCCTTGCTTCCCGATGTACCATTCCTTGTACTTGTTCATCTCCTCGACGGGTGTCAGGTTCTCGTAGCATTCCACAGCAATCGTGGCAGATACCCGTTTCTCAATCAAGGTTTTGACCAACAATTCCAGGTTAAAGCCGTCCTTTTTCACATAAACCATTTGGCCGACAACCACACTATCGGCAGGTTTTGCGTTGGCTTCGCCAATGCGCACCTTGCCTGATTTGATGGCATCGGAGGCCAGGGTTCGTGACTTGAAAATGCGGATGCTCCAGAGCCATTTGTCAATTCGGACTTTTTCCATGTTAGAAGACAGGGCTTTAATAAATTTAAGTTGGGTAAGATAAATCCAAAGCTTCCATTGTCTCGCAAACCTTCTTTGCAACGACATAATCACGGTACCAACGATCGTCCACCGGCACGATGGTCCAAGGGATGGTGCTCCAGTTGATGGCATCGGAATAGCAGCGCATGTAATCATCCCAAAGTTTTCGCTCTTCCCAATCGCCAGCGTTGTGCTTCCAGTGTTTTTCCGGGTCATCAATGCGTTGCTGCAACTGCTTTTGCTGCTCGTCCTTTGAAATGTGCAGGCAAAACTTGAGCACGGTTGTATGGTTGTCAAATTGGAGGAGCTCCTCAAAGGCATTGATGGCGGCCATGCGGGCCTTCACCCGGTCCTCGTCAATCCATTTGTGTACCCGTTGGATGAGGATGTCTTCGTAATGCGAGCGGTTGAAGATTCGAATGTCCCCCTTTGAGGGCGCCTGCTGGTGTACCCGCCAGAGGAAGTCATGCCCAAACTCGATTTCCGTCGGCTTTTTGAAAGCATAAACACTGAGGTTGAACGGGGTGCAGTCCTTGAACACATTTTTGCAGGCACCGTCCTTTCCGCTGCCGTCCATTCCTTGGAAGATGATGAGCAGCGAGTGCTTTTTTTGCGCCCGCAAAATCTCGTTCAGCTCGCCGATGCGTTCACAGTACTTGTTCGTGAGGTCTTTGATTTCGCCCTTGTCAGTACCGTTCGGAGGTGTCGTGGATATTTTTGATAAATCTATCATAATGATGATTTGTTGAAATGGTGAACTATCCCTTTTTGCGCTGTTCGTGCTCCTTTAGCAATTTACGAATAATGCTTTTGACTTGGACTCCGAAGTCCTTACTCAAAATCCAATTGCCATAATTGGGTTCCATATCGAATACTTTGAGCACAGGTACGCCAGTGTATTTGCCAAAATTAAAGACGATTTCGCCATGTTCATTGTACTTGAGGCGGTTCGTCACGTCAATATTGTTGGTGTCCTGCGTAAAGTCGTGCAGCGCCTGCATGTCGTTTACGATGGGCGTCGGTGTGATGTTCCCGTCGTCGTCAAGGTGGTCAACACCTTCATATCGCTCCAACTGGCCCACGAAAACATCAACAGTGGCTCGCACATCGGCCATGGCATCGTGGGCATCTTCCATTTCTTTTCCGCAATAAAAACGCAATGCGGCTTTGAGGTTTCGGGGTTCCATTTTGTAAAAAATGCGCTGCACATCCACTAGTCGGCGCTTGTCCACATCAAAATCGAAGCCAGCACGAGCGAACTCCTCCATCAGCATTGGCACATCAAAGCGGCTGATATTGTAACCAGCCAGGTCCGCATCGCCAATAAAGTCGAAAATTTGCTGCGCAACTTTCTCAAACACGGGCTTGTTGGCCACGTCCTTCGGTGTGATGCCATGCACGCTCATCGCCTCTGCCCCGATGGGAATACTAGGGTTGATGAGCATTTCCAGCTCCGCTGGCTCCCTACCATCCTTGAAGTATTTGATGATGCCGATTTGCAGGATGCGGTCACGGATGACGTTCAGTCCCGTGGATTCCAGGTCGAAGAAACAGAGGTCTTTTTTTAGGTTGAATTGCATAGGGTGTTGTTGTAGTAGTTTTGAGTTTTGAGTGGCGAGTTTTGAGTTGGCACGAAGGAACGACATTTTTTCTAAACCCTCGTTCGCTGCAATGCCCCGTCCCGCTCGTGCCGCTCGATGGCCAGCGTTAGTAGGCTATCAATCAGGTCAGGATACCTCGTTCCAGCTTGCATCCAAAGTTTTGGGTACATGGAGATATTGGTGAAGCCCGGCAAGGTATTCGGCTCGTTGACGAAGACCCGGCCATCTTCCAATAGGAACACATCCATTCTTGCAAGCCCCTCTAAACCAAGCACTTGGAACGCTCGCAACGCTGTCTCCCGGATATTTTCCACATCTATTCCAGTGACATTTTCGGCGGGGATGACCACTTTGGCGGCATCCGGTGAAATGTATTTGCTTTCGTAATCGTAAAACCCTTTTTCCATTACAATCTCCCCAACCCCGCTCACCCGCAGGTCCTCCATGTTGCCGAGCACAGCAGTCTCGATTTCCCGGCCTTTTAGCCCTTTTTCCACCAACACTTTTGTGTCAAATTTTAAGGCGACGGCAATTGCCGTCTTGAGTTCTTCCAAATTCTCCGCCTTACTCACCCCCACACTACTGCCCATGTTAGCGGGTTTCACGAACATCGGGTAGCCGAGTTGCTCCGCAATGGCTTGATAATCAGGTGTTTCGTGCTTTCGCAACATGACCCAGGGTGCCACCAAAATTCCCGCATCTCGCAACAACCGTTTGGTGAAATCCTTGTCCATTCCAACAGATGCGCCGAGGGTATTTGGCCCAACGAACGGCAATCCGAGTAGTGCCAAAAGCCCTTGCAACGTGCCATCCTCACCAAATGGGCCGTGAATGATGGGGAATACCACGTCAATTTTGGGAAATTGGGAAATTGGGAAATTGGGAAATTCTGGGGAATCCACGGGCGATTGTACGCTTGGGCGATATTGGATGACTCGTAACTCACCCGGCAGCAGCATCAGTGGCCAGCCGTTGTTGCCCGTTTCAATACTGGTCAAGGCCATAAACTCATCTTCGGGCAAGTGCAGCCACTGCCCGCTTCGGCTCACGCCGATAACCACAACATCGTACTTGGCCTTGTCAATTGCCTTGTAGATGTTGCGGGCCGAGTTCATCGAGACTTCGTGCTCCGGAGAGACACCTCCGCAGAGGATGGCGACGGTTTTTTTCATGAATTTACGATTTTGGGATTTACGAATTACGATTCAATCGGTCAGAAATCGTAAATCGTAAATCGTAAACTAAAATACCTCTGGCCGCATCTGCGGGAAGAACAACACTTCCTGAATGCTTGCCTGCCCCGTGAACAACATCGCCAAACGGTCAATCCCGAAGCCGATGCCTGACATGGGCGGCATCCCGAATTCCATCGCACGGAGGAAGTCGTGGTCAATGTACATTGCCTCGTCGTCGCCCCGTTCCATTAGCTTTACCTGATCTTCGAAGCGCTCCCGCTGGTCAATCGGGTCGTTCAACTCGGTATAGGCATTGGCGATTTCCTTGCCGTTGCAGTACAACTCAAAGCGCTCAACGAGGCCTGGTTTGCTACGGTGCTTTTTCGTCAGCGGCGACATTTCTACGGGGTGGTCGGTGATGAAGGTCGGCTGGATAAAATGTTTTTCTGCTACCTCACCAAAGAGTTCGTCAATCAACTTGCCACGACCCATGCTGGGGTCGAGTTCAATGTGATATTTCTTGCAAACTTCCCGAAGGGCGGCCTCGTCCATTTTGCTCACGTCAATACCGCTGTGCTTTTCGATGGCTTCGTAAATACTCATACGCTTGAATGGCGCTTTGAAACTCAGGATTTTATCCCCAAATGTCACATCTGTCGTGCCGTTAGTATCTATAGCTGCCTTTTCGAGCAGTTGTTCAGTAGTTTCCATCATCCAGAAATAGTCCTTGTAGGCCACGTAGAATTCGAGGATGGTGAACTCCGGGTTGTGTGTGCGGTCCATGCCCTCGTTGCGGAAGTTCCGGCTGAACTCATACACCCACTCAAAGCCGCCGACGATGAGGCGCTTGAGGTACAGCTCATTGGCCACCCGCAGGTAAAACGGCACGTCGAGTGCATTGTGGTGAGTCTTGAAAGGCCGGGCCGCTGCGCCACCTGGGATGGGTTGCAGTACAGGCGTGTCCACCTCCAAGCCACCCCGTTCGTTGAGGAAATTGCGGATAGAGGCGACCATTTTTGTCCGTTTTACGAAGGTCTCCTTCACCTCTGGGTTCACGATGAGGTCAACGTAGCGCATACGGTAGCGCAATTCTGGGTCGGTGAAGGCATCGTGTACGTTGCCTTCCGCATCCCGCTTCACGATGGGGAGTGGACGAAGTGCCTTTGCCAGCAGCGTCAACTCGGTCACGTGGATGCTCGTTTCGCCCGTTTTTGTATTGAAAACAAAACCCCTGACGCCAATGAAATCGCCGAGGTCGAGCAATTTTTTTATCAAAACATCGAAAAAAATAAAATCCCGCTCACCCTCAGCTCCGTCCGTCCCCATTTCATCCCGCTTCATGTAGAGCTGGATGTTTCCAGTACTGTCCATGATGTTCATGAACATGGCTTTGCCAGCTTCCCGCTGCGCCATGATGCGGCCAGCAATGCAAACCTGCTGGTAGTTCAGGCGGTTTTTTGTGCCATCTTCCAGCACTTCTTCGGCGTAGTTTGCCTTTATTTCAGCGGCAGTCACGTTCACAGGGAAAAGCTCAGGCGGATAAGGGTTGATGCCTAAGTCTTTGATTTTCTGCAAGTTGTCACGGCGGACGAGTTCTTGTTCTGACATTTTCTGAGTTATGAGTTTTGGGTTTCGAGTTTCGAGTTGGAGTGCGAGGGTAACTCGAAACTCAAAACTCAAAACTCAAAACTTTAAAAAAGTCGGCAAAAATAGGGGAAAACTGAGGAATGCCCGCAAAATCAAATGAAATTCAAATGTCAAGGGCAAAAGAAACGCCGCCTCTAAATTTTGCTACTTTTGCGGCGCTTTTTTGGCCGCTCTGCAATGGGCTCCGGCAATTTTATGATACTGCCGCCGTTTTTGCACAGCTCCCAACAACCTTTATTCAAAGCATTTTGATAACCAAAATACATCCTACCATGCTGAATCGTTTTTTGATTTTGCTTTTGACAAGTATCCTCTCTACCGGACTTTTTGCTCAGAAGGACGACCCCGTGCTATTTTCCGTAGACAATTCGCCTGTCCACCTTTCGGAATTCAACTATATTTATTCAAAAACAAACGGTGACAAAGCTGATTATTCAAAAGCTAGTCTTCAAGAGTACCTCGACCTTTACACTAATTTCAAACTGAAGGTGAAAAAGGCCAAGGACATGAGGCTTGACACCATCTCATCGCTCAAGCAAGAACTCGATGGCTACCGCCGCCAGCTTGCCGACTCCTACCTGATTGACCGGGAGGTCACTGAAAAACTGGTGGATGAAGCCTACGAACGTACCAAGCAGGATGTGGATGTGAGCCATATTATGGTGGGTTTCGCACCGAATGCCTCGCCAGCCGATACGCTCACTGCTTGGAGCAAAATACTGGAAGCCAAGAAAAAACTTGAGGCAGGTGAAGATTTTGGTGCTACCGCAATGGTTTACTCCACTGATAAATCAGTGGCAAAAAACCTGGGACATATCGGCTTTGTGACTTCCCTTTTCCCTAACGGATTTTACGCCCTGGAGACAGCCGCTTACAATGCCCCCATCGGCAAACTTCAAGGCCCCATCCGCACCAACGGCGGCTACCACTTGCTCATCGTTCACAGTCGTCGCCCGGCACGTGGTGAAGTGGAAGTGGCCCATATCATGGTACGTCTGGACAAATTCCCCGATGGCATCAAGGCTCGCCGCAGCATTGACTCACTTTATTCCTTGTTGCAAGGAGGAGCCAACTTTGAAGATATAGCAAAATCCTCCTCGATGGACCAAGCCACAGCTGCCAAAGGTGGTTATATCGGTTTTTTCGGCATCAATCGCTACGAGAAAGCCTTTGAAGACGTCGCCTTTTCCCTTAAAAACGATGATGATTTTTCCCCGCCCATTCAGACAACCATCGGCTGGCATATCATCAAGCGCATTAGCTTGAAACAGAACGAACCATTCACCGTGGTAAAATCAAGGCTTCAAAACCAGATTAAGCAGGATAATCGTTACGAGCTTGCAAGGCTGAAAATGATCGAACGCATCAAGCGGGAGAGCAATTTTACAGAAGACCATACAACGCTTGCTGCCTTCACTGCCTCTTTAGAAGCAGATTCTTCCAAAAGTTTTTTGACATACAAATGGAAAGCTCCTGAGACACCGTCAACTAATCCCCTTTTTGCCTTTAAAAATTCGGAAAAGGTGACACTCGGCGACTTTGCTGACTACTGTGCGAAAGCATCCCGCAAGCGCCAGCAAATGGCTGGCTCCGGTATTACAGAAACGGTCAATAGCCTTTACACCGACTTTGTAAGCGAAGCAGCACTGAAACACGAGGAAAGATTGCTAGACAGCAAGTACCCCGAATTCAAATCGCTAATGCGGGAGTATGAGGAGGGTGTGATGCTTTTTGAGGTTACCAAAATGGAGGTTTGGGATAAGGCCTCTGCCGATTCCGTTGGGTTGGAAGCATTTTTTGACAAAAACAAAACCAACTACAAATGGGAGGAGCGTGCCGTGTTGAGCCAGTTTGCTCTGGTTGAAAAATCGAAAGATAAAATCAACCAGATACGGGAATTTGCAAGGCACAACGACCCAGATGCCGTGCTTGCAAAATTCAATACAGAGGAAGACAAAATCCTAAGCCGCATTGAAAAGCAATACGAAAAAGGACGCAACGAAGTAGTTGATAAAATGGAGTGGAAGGCTGGTTCGCTGTCACCCGTTGATATCAGCAAGCGTGACAAATCCTACAACTTCTTCAAACTTGAAGAGATACTGCCTCCAGGCCAAAAGACATTGCAAGAGGCCCGTGGTTATGTGGTAGCCGACTACCAAGACTACTTGGAAAAGCGTTGGTTGGAGTCGCTCCGGAAAGAATACAAGGTAAAGACGAGTGACAAAGTATTCAACAATATGGTTAAAAAGTAAGTTGGCAGTTGGCAATTTGGGTAGCAATTAAATAATTCAAGTTGCGGATAATTTAAGACTTGAGCTGGTTGATGGAGTTTGTGAGGTTGATAAGGGTTGATTTTACCCCCAAGCTGCTAAATATCAACCTTTATCAACTAAATCAACCCTTATCAACCAGCATCCGCAACTTAGGTTAAATACCTACTTCGACTGACCAACCAACGATTATGAACTTCACGAAGTCAAATATTTTTCAGCAAAAAAATAGGCCAGGCGGGAAACATTTTCCCGCCTGGTTTCTGCTTTTTTTAGCGGCCATAATACTAATTGGTGCCTGTACAAATAGTGGAAAGCACTCGAAGGACGACCGGCAACTTGGCCGCATTTACGGTAAAACACTTTTCCTTTCCGACATGGACGGTATGTTGCCGCAAGGTATTACCGCAGCGGATAGCACCGTTATCATTGACACTTACGTGCGGTATTGGATGCGGGAAATGGCGCTGTTGCACGAGGCCGAGCAAAACATTCCAAAAGACCTGAACCTCGAAAAACTGGTGGCCGACTACCGCTCGTCGCTCATCAAGAACAACTATGGCAACCTCGTGATGAACAAGTTACTAGACTCGACTGTCACCTCCGTCCAGTTGCAAGAGTTCTACGAAAAAAACAAAGAACAATACCAGCTTGAAACGCCCATTTTACGCTGCCGATTCATCAAAGCCCCACGAAATGCCCCAAACTCAGACAAGGCGCAAGATTGGTGGAACAGCAATAAAGGCGAGGGTTTCGCAGAACTTTCGAGGTGGTGCACCCAGCATGCTGCCGTAAGCTATTTGCAGGACAGCATTTGGTACAATGTGGACGACATTGCCGTCTTTATGCCCCGGGGAGCACTCACCGTTGATAATGTAGAAAACCGCCGGGATTTCATTCAAAGGGACGACAATTTTGTTTACTATTTCAAACTGTTGGAATTGGTACGAAAGACAGAAATTGCACCGCTATCTTATATCGAAGCACAAGCCCGCAAGGTTATTTTGCATAAAAGGAAAACTGAACTCCTCGAAGACCTGAAAGACAAATTATACCAAGAAGCCATTAGGAAAAAGAACCTGGAAGTGTATAAATAATTCAAGCTGTGGATAATTTAAGACTTGAGCTGGTTGATGCGGTTTATGAGGTTGATAAGGGTTGATTTTACACCCAAGCCGCTAAATATCAACTATATCAACCCTTATCAACCAATATCCGCAACTTAGGTTAAATAGGCGTATTAGCACATTAGCGTGTCGGTTAGCTTTCTACCCTATACGACAATAAAAATTTACCAATGATAAAAAGAATTGCCCTCGGACTTTTGACCCTCTTTATTGCTTCCCAAATATTTGCCCAAAGGGAAGTAATCGACAAAGTGATTGCCAACGTTGGCGGCGAATATGTACTGCTTTCCGAGCTGGAAGAGCAAATTGCGCTCATTGGCGATCGCCAAGGTGGCCAAATACCACCAGATGCCCGCTGCCTGATGTTGGACAATTTGCTCACGCAAAAACTCCTCGTCAACCAGGCCAAAATCGACAGCGTGGAAGTAAAAGATGAAGAGGTGGAAGACCAGATGAACGCCCGTATCGAGCAAATCCTGGACTACATGGGTGGCGATGTCAACCAGTTTGAGGAGTATTATGGCCAATCCATTGGCGAGGTAAAACAATCCTTCCGGGAAGACCTCAAAAGTCAGCTACTCGCTGACCGGATGCGGAACAAAGTCATGGAAGGCATTAGCGTAACTCCTTCAGAAGTAAAGGCTTTTTTCAAGAAAATACCCCGTGACAGCCTACCCTACTTCAACTCGGAGGTGGAAATCGGGGAAATCGTGATGAAACCAGAAATCAATGAAACAGAGCGCCAGAAGGCCATTGACAAGCTCGAAAGCATCCGCAAACGCATCGTTGAAGGTGGCGAAGATTTTGCCGAAATGGCCAAGAAGTACTCTGACGACTTCGCCAGCGCCCGTATCGGCGGTGAACTCGGCTGGACAAAGCGGGGCAAGTTCGTGCCTGCCTTTGAAGCAGCAGCCTATAAGCTCGACGAGAACGAAATTTCAAGCGTCGTGGAATCAGAATTTGGATATCACCTCATCCAATTACTGGGACGCCGTGGCAACAGCATCAGCACCCGGCACATCCTAATTAAACCAGAAATAACCGATGCCGACCTCCAACTTACCGAGCACAAACTCGACTCCGTGCGACATTTGCTCATGTCGGATAGCATCGGTTTTTCAAGAGCCGTAAAGGCTTTTGGCTACAAAGAGGTTCAAAGCTTCAACAACGACGGCAAGCTTGTCAACCCCGCCAGCGGCAATTCGTTTTTTGAAATTGGCGACTTGGAGCCTTCCATTTATTTCACCATTGATACGATGAAGGTCGGCGGCTTTTCAAAGTCCTTCAGCTTTACCGACCAGCGTGGCGAGACGTTTTTTCGGATTGTACA
>JAHEAS010000591.1 GCA_024642645.1 Saprospirales bacterium
GAACATGGCGATAAATCCCATAAAGAAGGAAAAGAGCACAAAGACAAGGCTGACAAAGGCCGCGACGATGATGACGACCACAACACGGACGGCCATGGTGAAAATGAAGCCGATGAATCTGAAGGCAAAGGCCATGGCTACGGTAAGGACAAGGGCGACATGAGCGGCAAGGAATTTGGCCAGAACCGCTCCGCCGAGGCCCGTGCCAAGCACCCAGAGAAGCACAAGCGTGCATCCGAGGCAGTTGCCAATGGTGAGTCTGAACTGGTAAAAGGCAAGCAAAAAATAAAGGACGCCAAGACCAAATTGGAGAAGGACAAAAAATCCGGAAATATGAAGCCCGAAGACGTCAAAAAGCGGGAAGCCGCCATCCAACGTGCCGAGGAGCAAGTAAAAAAGCTCGAAGACAGCGTCAATAGAGGCAAAGAAAAGGTTGGTACGGAAGAGCAGCAGTAAAAAGAATGACTATTTCAAGCTGAGAAAACGAATCGGCTGTCGGGCATTGCTCGGCAGCCGATTCGCCGTTTTAGGAACCTGACTTTTGAAAAAAAATGGCGTCCTACGGTGATGGCGGGGGCATAGCTTTGGTGGTATTGTTTCACAAAAAATATTGAGCTTATGAAAATTAAAATTACCACCGTATTTGTTGCGCTGCAAATGGTTGTGTTGACCGCTTTTGCACAAAGTGCAAACCTAATCACTGGCACCATCACTGACGAAAAAGGGGAGCCGCTGCCACTTGCCACCGTGCTGCTGGGCAATGGGAATGGAGCTATCACCGACTTTGACGGTCGTTTTTCTGTTGAAATACCTGCGGACGAATCGAGCATGGAAATGACCGCCTCCAGCACAGGCTACACCCCTCAAACGGCACTTTGGACGAATGACAATCTGGGGAACCCAATGAAGCTGAGATTGGCAACAGGCATAGATTTGCCGGTTGTCGTGGTGTCCTGCCTAAGTACGGGCAGTCGCTGTTGTTGCTATTCCGTAGGTTGCTCACTCTGTTTTCGCCAAGATGAAAATGCCATGATTCAGCCTCCACCTGATAGCGTTGAAAATATTGAGCCGAGCCTCAACATCTACCCAAACCCTTTCATCTCCACCCTCAACGTCGAAATGGCGGTAATGACAACCCAAGCCTACCAATTCCACCTCTACAACGAAGCCGGCCTAATCGTCTTCGCCGAAAGCAGGGATTTGGAGGCGGGCCTACAAAACTTCCAGCTCAATCTCTTGCAGCGTTATTTGCCAGAAGGCATCTACTTCCTGCGCATAGCCGATGATGCTGGTAAGGTAAAGACGAAACAATTGGTGAAGGTCAGTCCTTAAAGCAGTCTGTCAGACCGTGCTATGAAAAAAAAGCACAGACTGGCAGTTCGTGTTACAAAAACAGCCTACATTAACGGCCTCAATCGTAACAACGGTTGGGGCCGTTTCACTAAACAAAACAATCTGGTAATCATGTCAACTACACCATCCGAAAAGAAAAACACCTTCAAACGCCGGGACTTCGTGAAGACTGCCGGGCTGGGAGCAGCAGGTTTCTTCATTGTGCCCCGCCATGTACTGGGCAAAGGCTTCAAAGCGCCCAGCGACAGGCTGAACATTGCCCTCGTCGGCGCCGGTGGCCGTGCAGAATCGCACCGTGACGCACTGAAAGACAACAATAACCTCGTGGCCTTCTGTGATGTGGACGATGCACGGGCAAAGTCATCCTACGAGATGTTCCCCAAGGCGGCCCGCTTCAAGGATTTCCGCAAGATGTTCGATACCATGGCCAAAGGCATTGACGCAGTCGTCGTTGCCACGCCTGACCACACCCACTTTGTGGCCACCATGGCTGCCATCCAGCTTGGCAAGCACGTGTACGTGGAAAAACCTTTGACGCATAGCATCTGGGAGGCCCGTGAGCTGCTCAAGGCTGCTCAAAAACACAAAGTGGTGACCCAGATGGGTAACCAGGGCTCCTCAATGGATTGTATCCGTGACACCGTGGAGTGGATACAATCTGGCACCATCGGCGATGTGACGAAGGTACATATCTGGACGAACCGCCCGGTTTGGCCACAGGGCGTACCCACCCCCACCGAGAAAGTACCCGTGCCGAGTACCCTCGACTGGGACCTCTGGCAAGGCCCAGCCGCTGTTCGTGATTACAATCCTGCCTACCTGCCCTTCAAATGGCGGGGCTGGTGGGACTACGGCACAGGCTCCTTCGGCGACATGGGCTGCCACCTCGTGGACCCTGCCTACCGGGCGCTGAAACTGACCACGCCACGCACCGTGGAGGCCAGCGCATCCACTGTCTGGGTCGGCGATTTCGTGGAGGCCAATTACCCTGACTCCTGCCCACCATCGAGCTTGGTGAAAATGCAGTTCGATGCACGGGAGGGCCTGCCTGCCTGCGAACTTTGGTGGTATGACGGCGGCATCCGCCCGATGCGTCCTGAAGAACTTCTGCCAAACGAGCAGTTCGGAAGCTGGGACGGCGGTGTGCTGTTCGAGGGCTCGAAAGGCAAGTTGCTCTGTGGTATTTTTGGCGAAAACCCAACGCTGTTGCCCACTGGCCGCATGAAAGAAGCTACGCCGCCAACTCCTTGGCTCAAACGCCGAACAGGCAGTCACCAAGAAATATGGGCAGAAGCCTGTAAGGGCAATGGTGAGGCTACCTCGCCATTCGAATACGCTGTGCCGCTCACGGAGACGCTGCTCATCGGCAACCTCGCTGTACGTTGCTACGACTTCAAAAAGCTGCAACCCGGTAAAACGCCGACCTCTTGGGCACCTTACGACTACCCGGGCCGTGTGCGCCTCAACTGGGATGCAGTGAACGGGCGGGTTACGAATTTCGAAGAAGCCAACCAGTTTGTGAAGCGGGAATACCGGAAGGGATGGGGGTGATTTGAGATGGCCCCAAAGGGGTAAACAGTTCGACAGTGGGCAGTCAGGGGCTGCGAACTGGGAGGGCTGTCGGTTTTTAACTTTGATTTTTCACCAATTTTTTTGATATAAAAGCGGTGCTCCTCTGGGGCATCGCTTTTTTTTAGTGCTTTTTAAGACACAGCTTTATTAGATTTACAGTTTTCAACCAGACAAATTTTATTTGATGAAATCAAAGAAATACCTGCTAACAGTCCTCCTGGTGCTGCCCGTCATAGCGCTTACCGCCCAAACCTTCAACAACCTCCCCGTCACCACCCAAAAGCCGCCGCTGCACGGCAGGCATTGGATGGCCATCACG
>JAHEAS010000592.1 GCA_024642645.1 Saprospirales bacterium
GTGTTCCTGGTTGATTGACATTGGACATTAAAGCCATTGGTCATTGATTTGAGTAGCATGTACGAATTGGGCGTTGAATCCGCATTTTTGACCTCGTAGAGGTCACGGATTTGTAGCAATTGAGAGATGTTCACCCAATTTGAAGGAGGATATTCGACCTCTCCAAGGTCGTTGGCGGAATAAACACGTTGTTCTACAAACATATGACCTCTACGAGGTCATTAAAACCAATTCCAAATCCTAATCTGCCAAGCATGGAAAAAACCAATTACATTTCTGAACTGGAAGGACTGACCAAGGCTTTCACAACTGAGTTTGGCGGCCTCACACCTGAGGAGCTGAACAGAAAACCCAATGCCTCGACTTGGAGCATCGGGCAGGTCATTGACCACATAATTACGGTCAACAAAAGTTACTACCCAGTGGTCGAGCAATTGCGAGCAGGGACTTACCGGACACCTTGGACAGCCAAAGTGCCATTTCTGGTGAACTGGTTCGGCGATTTCATACTAAAAGGTGTGGAGCCAGAGCGACGGAAGAAAATCAAAACCTTTCCGGTTTGGGAGCCAGCAGTGAGCGAGGTCCGGGCGGACATCGTATCGCATTTTGCGGAGCACCAAAGGGAACTGGCCGGATTCGTGGCCGTGTGCAGCGATTTGATAGAGGATGGAAAGGTGATTTCATCGCCTGCCAACCGTTTCATCGTTTATGAAATAGGCCGTGCATTCGACATCATCATGGCACACGAACACAGGCATTTGAACCAGTCAAGGGAAATTTTAACTTTTTTAAAAAAAAACTGACGAAGGATATTCACAGATATTTTATCAAAAAGCCTGTATTTATTGGGTTAAGTATTGGGATAAGCAATTTTTGCGTGTCACAGTTTTTGAAAAAACGCCCAAAAATAGGGGGTCTTCGGGGCGCATATTTGTATCAACAAACAAGATAGTTAGACAATCGCACAAAAACTTAGAACAATGAATACTTTCCGCACACTTACATTTTGCCTGCTGGCCTTCTCCGCAACAAGCGCCGTTTCTGCACAGAATTCCGATTTTAAGAATAGCCTCGAATTCAAAATCCAACTCCTTTCTGATAATACTTATGGTGTTTTCGTTCAGCCTGACCATTCGATTTCACCATCTGGCAAAACTCAAACTGGCTCTGGTCAGGTAACGCTGGTTGTTCCTACAAACTTTACTTATAGCAACTTCAAAAATCTCGCTGGCACTTGGATTGAAAACGCCCGTGTCAATGCCCCAGTAGAAGCCTCCGACAAATCTTATATTTCCTTTGGTTTTGTGGTTGATAACCCACGTATCCAGTTGTTCCCAAACGAAGAGACGCTTCTCTTTACTTTCTCTACTGATGGCACATTCAATGGTCAAATTGCACTTTTCAACAACGAAAATGACCCGTTTATGACGCCGAATTCTTACGGCAGCAACCCGGGCAATGACCTTGGTGTGGTTGATTTTGGCACTCAGGAGGGCTTGGTTTATTACACCTACGCCCGCAACTACAGCACAGAAGCAGAAGACATGCGCACATTTGCTGCAACGGCATCAAAGTAATTGACAGGCAAGCGAAAAGTATTCAAGGTCTCATTCATCACAAACGATAAGGTCTCAACAAAAAAAGTCTTAAACATCACGTAAAAACAAGGTCTCACTCACAGCAAGAAAAAGTCTCGAACTCACGTAAAAACAAGGTCTCACTCACAGCAAGAAAAAAGTCTCGAACTCACGTAAAAACAAGGTCTCACTCACAGCAAGAAAAAAGTCTCGAACTCACGTAAAAAACAAGAACTTATTTACAAAAACAGATAGGCTAAAATGTTGAAAATCAACATTTTGGCCTTTTGTTTTTTAGTAAAAACCGACAGCTTGAGTATCGGATATGTGTTCCTCTCCGTTGGTGAGATGGAGGATAAACTTGGCCTTAAAATAATGGTCGGAGGAAGGAGTCGCATCCAATTGAAAGAACAATCTTTCCTGTTTCACAAAAGAAATATTGCTGGACAAGAAATCATCCAACTTGCTTCGAGTGGAGAAGTCGTAGATGCTGACTAGGTCGTTAATGGTATCACCTGCGACATGCGTACTGTCAAAATCATTGAGGGTTACCACGGTGATTGACTCGATTTTCTCCTGCGACCCATTGAAGCCGGGCTCGGCTGGGCTGCAGGCCAAGGCTGACCCTATGAGGTTAAAGTCGAAACTGGGCCAGCGCTCCTCAATTTGCCCAAAAAAATAACTGACTGAAAAATCCATGCTCATCCAGTAATTGTCAATCTCGACATAAGCACTATCCTGCAGCGCAGTCTGACAGCAATCGTAGCTGCTTTCGGACTTGTAATTCTGAATGGTCATGCCCTCGATATTGAAAAAATCGGGCACTGGTTCCAGGTCGCCGCAGCTACCCACGCCCCAGTTGCAGGACGGAATGATAAAGCCGAGGGTGAATGCCGAGGTAAGGAAAAGGTGCTTGAGTTTCATAAAAGTTGAGTTGCCAATGGTGTCATTTAACCTTAAACGAAACCCTCAATTAATTGGCTGCGCAAAAAATTAACGTTTCCTAAATGACCTCACCCGGCCTTTTGGGTCAAATTGGATACTTTTGCCGAACACGAAGTTTCGAGTTTAGAGCTGCGAGTTCCAAGTTATCGCAGTTCCCAACTCAAAACTCGCAACTCAAAACTCAAAACTTGTTTATATGTCAAAAAAAGTCCTAATCATCGGTGCAGGCGGCGTAGGCCGGGTCGTCGTTTACAAATGTGCACAACACCCCGAAGTTTTCGGTGAAATATTGCTAGCCAGCCGAACCAAGTCGAAATGCGATGTCATCGCAGCAGCGGCGAAGGAAGCCACGGGCCACCAGCACATCACCACCGCCGCCATTGACGCCGAAGACATACCGGCATTGGCCGACCTCATCCGTCAGTTCAAGCCAGCGATGGTCATCAACGTGGCGCTGCCCTACCAAGACCTGACCATCATGGAGGCTTGCCTGCAAACGGGCGTCCACTACCTCGACACCGCCAACTATGAGCCGAAGGACGTGGCCAAGTTCGAATACTCTTGGCAATGGAAGCTGCACGACCGCTTCAAAGAGGCTGGCCTGTTGGCCGTGCTGGGCTGCGGTTTCGACCCGGGTGTGACCAATATCTTCACCGCCCGTGCTGCCAAGCACCACTTCGACGAGATGCACACGCTCGACATCGTGGATGCCAATGCTGGC
>JAHEAS010000593.1 GCA_024642645.1 Saprospirales bacterium
TTTGTGAAAAATGGCCTTACACTACCTTCTTCGGCGGCAAAGCAAAAGCAACTGGCTCATGTTCAAAACCGTTCGCCTTGTGCGAACCATCGCAAAATGGCTTGTTGGCAGAGTGCCCGCAGCGGCAAAGTGTGATGATTTCACGGCCACCAAGGTCGTAGGTATTGCCTGCCGGGTCGAGCAATTCGATGTCTCCTTGTACCTTGATAGAACCGTTGTTGTTGATGGTAATCTTTGTTTTTTCCATTGATAGCTTATTTGTTTTGCTCACGTCGCTTTTGTCATCGTGAAACGAACCGCCCAAGCCGTGCGGGACGTCACGTTACCCTATTGATGTGGACTGTTCTTTTCAAGATGACGAATGAATCGTGGGCAGGTTTAAAAATCACTGCTTCAAGACAAGCCTGCTCCAAACTCGCCCATCACTTGTGGCCGTCAGCCAGTAACAACCCGGAAGTAAAGAACTGGTTTCGACCGTGGCCTCTTTTTCGAAATTAAATGCCTCCCAAACCACCTCGCCTAGTGCAGTGGTCAATCGTAGGTTGAAATGGGAAGGGCCGGCCACCCGAAGTTTTTCGTTGAAAGGATTTGGGGTAACCCGAACGTTGTTCCACGCTGCCTCCGTCTCGCCCACTGCAGACACGGGCGAACAATCCCCAACCGGCAAGTTGACGTCCATCCATGCCGCACGAGCCGCCACCCAGCCTTGCAGCCGTTCGATTTCTTCAGCATAACTCTGCGGCAGCGGCTGCACGTTTGGCCAAACCCAAACACCGATGATATCCCACAACGTGAAGTTTTCTGCTTGCGGCCCATCGAGCACATCGGCCCGGTCGGCGATGATTGCTTGGAGGCTATCGGGGTGCAGCGCCCCATCTCGAAGTTCCTGCCAGCGGCAGGCGGCTTGCTTCGCAAAGGCGGCGTCCTGCCAAATGCGCTGCCAGAAAAAGGGCAACAAGCCGGTGTTGTTGGCGAGCCAATTGTGCCGCCAGCCAGCCGTGCTTGAGCCTTCGGAGTAGTCAGCATTGTTGAAGGCAAGGTCAAAATCCCAGGGTGGACCAGCCTTCAGTTTGCCGTTTTTGTCTTTGTAAAAAAACGTGCTGAGCCAATAGGCATCCACGTTGTTCGAGAGTTCGTAGAGCAGGATGAAGTCCGTGAACGATTTTTCACTGGCAAAACGCCGCCAGCCGAGTTCGGGGTCCTGGAAGTTGGGGCCATGCATGGCCTGCTCGAAACTGTCCACGTAGCTGGCGATGTAATTGGCCTGTGGCTGCGTGATTTCATCGGCCTTGGGGTAATGGTACTGGTAATAGAGCGGATTGTCCGTGTTGTTGATCTGGTAAAATTGCGAAGAAAACCCACCGAGGTTCGCTCCGTTTTGCCAATCAATCTTGATGATATAGCCACCCGTCAGGTCTTCGCCCGAGTTTTCGTCGGGGTTCAGCTTCGCAATGTCCACCCGTTGGCTGTCCCGTTTTATCCGCTCTCCGAGGACGTAAATCCCCCGGTACTCGCCATCTATCACCAACTCGCAGTGGCGCATCCGAGGGCCGTATCGGCCCATTTTCTCATAAATGGTTTGTGCCAAATAATTGCGCATCAGTGTCTTGTCGGAGTAGTTGGCGAGCAGCACCCAGTCGTTTTCGGCGGGCATATCCAGTAGGGTGACGTTGTTGTTTGAGCCGTCAGGCTGCTGCGTCTCGAAGTTGAAGGATTTTTTGGGCATCCAGCCAGAGCTGTTTCCCCGCTGTTCGATGGAAATTTGGCCGTCGTAGCCGTTGGCGGGGTCGGTCACGAAATTAGTTTGTCCCGGATTGTCAATGATTTGGAGGTTGGCGGTGATTTTCACCTCGTTAGGAATGACTTGCCCGCTGGTCGTGATTTTCAAAATAGGCAAGGTGCTGGAAAAAAATGGGTAAGGTGTCGGCGGGTTCGGCCCAAAAGTAACGCTCCAATTGAACAGTATGCCCTCATCGGCAAAGGGATAGGTGTCCCGGATTTTGAGCCGCCAAGTGCCGTTTGGGTCTTGTCCATTTTGAAAAACACTCATGAATCCCTCCGGCCTAAAAGTGCCGGTGTATGGCCAGCCCACCTCCCAAATGCCCTGTGCGGCATTGGCGTTGAAACAGGTGTTGAGGTAACCATCGGTGTCGCCGCCGTTGTCGGAGGTTAGCTCGGCCTCAGTACCGTCGGGTGCAATGACGGAAATGACCAAGTCGGCGTTCCAAGTATGCGTGAGGTTGATGCAGACGGTTTCCACACCGAAATCAGGGCCAGTGGCCGTGGGTAACCCGCTCACTTCAATGTCGTAGTAGCCTATCGTACCATCGTCGGGGATGGGAAGGTTGAAGGTATCGGGAAAGGTTTGCGCCAGCGAAAAAAATGGCAGCAGGAGTAGGAAAATAAAGGTGGACTTCGTCAATGTGGTTGTGATTTTCAGCAAAGGTAGAAATCTGGGGTCAAAGCCCCTTCTCCAATCTCCCTAGCCCTCGCAGTACCGCACTTTCCGTGTGCGGGTGTTGAAACTCGCCGTTGAACAGCATCTTGCGAAGTTCTTCCAACGGCATCTCCCGCACCCGGATGTCCTCGCCGTCGTCGAGCGATTGACTGGCAGTCAGCTCAGTCCCGATAGCCAGATAAAAGTGAACGTAGCTGTCCATGAACACGGGATTGGCGCCCACGCAGCCGAGGTAGTACCAGTCTGGGGCGGAGTAGCCAGTTTCTTCGAGTAGTTCCCGTTTAGCAGCTTGCTGATGGTCTTCACCCGTGTCCACCATGCCGCCGGGCAGTTCGAGGGAGTAAGCCATGATGCCGAAGCGGAAGTTTTCAGCCATGACCACGTTGTTGTTTTTCGTTAGGGCCATCACGGTCACGGAGTCGTTGCCAGTGAGCGTGACGATACGGATGTCCTTGCCGTTAACGGGGTTTCGCAGGTGGTCGAAGCGGGCTTTGAACAGGTTCAGGTCCGTCATCTCCGGCTCGGAATACAGGCGCTCCCAGGATTCATTTTTCATAAAGTGCATTTCGTTGGGTGGCAAATTTAGACTTTGTTTTCACCTTTTGAAGAACTTGTTTTTATTGCAAACATTGGGGTCCCAATAGTTTTTTTGCAGTGATGGCACGAGAATACTGCTAAGTTCCACAGGATTTTTTTTGCTAAAATATTGCCCTGTACTTGACTTTCTACCCCCACTACCCGTTTCTTTGTGGCCAGTTAAAACTTTGACACAAATCAAAATA
>JAHEAS010000594.1 GCA_024642645.1 Saprospirales bacterium
CAATGTGGCCCAGAGTTTTTTCAGAAGCGAACCGTCGAGGTCATAGGCACTGCGTGCTTTGGCCAATTCGAGGATTTGCTCGATGCTTTCCACCGAGGAGACAGTTAGCCCAGTCTTCACCGCCTTATTAATATAGGTGCGGGTGCGTTCCTCGAAATTTTTGAAAATAAGCGATTTGCCTTCTTGATTGTCAAGCCAGTAGGAGTAGCGGGTGTGCAGTTCGTAGCCCGCCCAATGGAAGGGCAGCGGGTAATCGAATTCTGGGGCAAATTTCAGGTTGAACACCTTGACTTCGGCGGGAATAGCCTCGACGATGGCTTTGACCAGCCGCTTCTTGAGCGCCAGCTTGAGTGTGGCATTTTTCTTTTCTATTTCACCGAAAAAAATGCCGACGTACTGGCAGAACGGTGGGTTGAAGATGTAGTGGATGCCATGCTTTTTAGAGATTTTAATCGGCAGGGCGGCCAGCATCTGCCCTTTTTTTGAAACAACGATGGCCTTCCAGCCGGGCCAAACCACGTCCAAGTACCAAGTGCAGCCGTAAGGCGCAGCCTGGGGCGAGCGGGCGATGAACTCGTTCCAAACCGCATCCTCGATTTGGCCTCGTTCGAGCACCTCGGTCTTATAGCCGGACTGTTGGTTGGTCTCCATGACGCAGGCAAAGTTTACCGCAATGTTAGGGTAGAAAACTTGGTTTGAGGTGTTTGATTGGTTTGAATTGTTTCGATTTTCTCAAAAATCAGGCGCTTATGGGAGGCGTCCCATTAGACTTTCCGTGTTCTGGGCACTTTTCTTTGATGATGGCAAGCAATTCCATGTGGGAACTCATGAGTTGTTCGGAAAGACCGTAGAGTTGCTCAAATTGCTCTTTCAGGAAAACCGCCTCTTCTGGCAGTTCAGCGGCATTTTTTGTCTTCAGCCGAAACAGGCAGTGGAGTCCTTTAATCGCCTGTTGAAAATCTTCGGCTTCTTTCAGGAAGTGGTCAAGCAGAACAGGGCCAGGCTGCGCAAAGCCGTTTGTGTTTTTGACCATCACCTGTTCGATGGCTCCTTCTTCCTTTAAGTTCGTATGCGTTAGGCTGAATACCGGAATATTAAATAGGTGGGCAATTTTGACAAGGTTACAGATTTTCGGTTCGGCACTGCCATTCTCGTAGGAGGCGATGTTGCCACGGTTCAAGCCGACCTTATCTGCAAGTTCTTCTTGGCTCCATTTCATGCGCTTGCGGAGCGAACGCAAGTTCTCTGCTAGGCAAAAGCCACTGTCATTTTTTACGAAATCCATCATTTGCTTTCCTGCTTGTGTTTACGAAGTTCTATAAATTCCTGCGCTTTGTAGATAATATTTACATAAAACCAGACCAAGTTTCATTTTTGGCAGCGATTTGTAAACAGCATTGACAATCCAAAAGTTTAAACAGCCCTGAAAACTGTTAAGGGATTATTAAGATTGTCAAGATTTCGTCTAAATAGGAAAAAATGTTTGCAAAAAAATTATCCCCAGCGTACTTTTGTAAAAAATAATTACAAAATCACCTGTTCACCGAAAATTACCCGTCATGGAATCAAGCATCTATAGTCAATTACAAAAAATAACGCCTTCTCTGAGGGCTTTTTCCTTGAAGCTGACTGGCAGCGAGGCTGATGCAAACGACCTCTACCAAGATACTTCATACCGCATCATATCCAACGCTGACAAGTACACGCCCGATACCAATTTCAAGGCTTGGGCAGTGACCATCATGCGCAACATCTTCATCAACAACTACCGGAAGAAAGTGCGTAGGGGCGTCATTTTGGATCAAACCCCTAACAACTACTACCTGAACTCTGGCGGTCCCGGCATCGAAAACGATGGCGAGATGATGATGGCCTACAAAGAGCTGCTCAAAATGGTGAGCGCCCTGCCCGAGGACTTCAAGCGCCCGTTCTGGATGGCCTATAAGGGCTACAAATACGATGAAATTGCCGAAAAGTTGGATGCCCCACTCGGTACCATCAAGAGCCGAATTTTCTTTGCTCGCCGCAAGCTCCAAAAAATGTACGAGGACGCTTCGAGGGTAAAGGCTGCATAATCAACACTTTTCATAAGAACAAAGAGAAACCAAATAGCGTTAAGAGCAGGTGCTTGGGAACTTTTCCCAAGCACTTTTGCTTTTTTAGGATCACCTTGATGAATGTCTTGCTGTTATGAAGCAATTAATGAAAGAAAGCTGGCTGATTCCCATCTGTTTTGGCCTAATTTACTTTGTTTGGGGCTCCACCTACCTCGCCAATTGGTACGCCATCCAAGATATTCCTCCATTGCTCATGTCCGGTTCCCGGTTTGCTACCGCAGGCATCATCCTTTTTAGTCTGAGCAAACTTTTTGGCGGTGAAAAAACCACTCGAAAACAGTGGA
Source organism: Saprospirales bacterium (assembly GCA_024642645.1). GTDB lineage: Bacteria > Bacteroidota > Bacteroidia > Chitinophagales > Saprospiraceae > UBA6168. The sequence goes on from JAHEAS010000594.1 coordinate 2,402, forward strand.
AGAATGCCGCCACACTTGGCATCATGTTTCTGGCCATTGGTACGGGTGGCATGGTTTGGTCGGAGCAGTACATCACCTCCGGCATGGTGGCACTCATGGCAGCCATTCAGCCGCTTTTCATACTGCTGTTAATGTGGCAATTGCATGGTAAGCGCCCCAATAAGGCAGGGGTCGCTGGTACTTTTCTTGGCATGATAGGCATGGTGTTCCTCGTAGGGCAAGACCAGTTCACGGGCGGCGAAAAAACGATGTTGGGTCTGGGGATTATTTTCATCAGCATCTTGTCGTGGGGTATTGCCTCGGTGAAGTTGTCTAAAATGGACATGCCCAGCAACAAACTCCAAAGCGCCGCCATCCAAATGCTGGCTGGGGGCAGTGTACTGCTCTTCGTGAGCTTGGTCAGCGGCGAAGCCTTTAACTTCCAGGTGGCAAAACTGACGGATCGTGGCATCTACTCTTGGATCTACCTTGCCATTTTCGGCTCCGTCGTCTCCTTTTCCGCTTTCAATTATTTGTTGGTAAAATCCACGCCCGACAAGGTCGCCACTGCCAACTACATCAATCCCGTGGTCGCCATGTTCCTTGGCTGGGCCCTTAACAACGAGCTGATTACGGGTCAATCGCTCATCGCCGCTGTGCTGATGTTGGCCGGGGTGGTTTTGATTAAAACCAAGGTTTCGTTTTTCCAAAATCTCAATTTTTTCAAAAAATACGCTCCTCCTGTCGAAGTCATGGGCTTCATGCCCGTGGGAGCCGTGAAAGTTGTTGACGCACCACCGATTTTGTCACCAGCCATTGCCCGCATCTGGCACGGCGTCACACCCGTT
>JAHEAS010000595.1 GCA_024642645.1 Saprospirales bacterium
CCTGATCGTCGTCGAGACATCGGGCATCGGCCAGGGTGATGCCGCGATCGTTCCGCATGTGGATGTTCCGCTGTACGTGATGACGCCCGAATTCGGCGCCGCGAGCCAGTTGGAGAAGATTGACATGATTGACTTCGCCGACCTCATCGCCATCAATAAATTTGACAAGCGGGGCGCTCAGGATGCCCTGCGGGATGTGCGCAAACAGTACCAGCGGGCGCACCAGCTTTGGACGAAGGATGTGGATGAAATGCCCGTCGTGGGCACGATTGCTTCGCAATTCAATGACCCCGGCACTAACGTTTTGTATGCCAAAATGATGAAGCTGTTGGTGGAAAAAACGGGCACGGATTTGAAGTCCGATTTCCACGCTGCCGAGGAAATGAGCGAGAAAATCTTCATCATCCCGCCGCATCGGACGAGGTATTTGTCGGAGATTTCGGAGAACAACCGGAAGTACGATCAGTGGGCAAAGAAGCAGGCTGAACTGGCCGGAAAGGCTTATGCCCTCAAGGTTTCTTGCGAAGCGACGAACGGTGATTTGAAGGTGGGACTGTCTAAAATTTATGAAGAAATTTACGGTGAAATAGACGCACAAGTGCGCAAAATCATCGAGGGCTGGGAGTCGAAAAAAGCCAACTACGCCTCCGACGAGTTCATTTATGAGGTGCGTGGGAAGCAAATAAAAGTGCCCACAAAATGGAAGTCACTGTCCGGTACGATGATTTCGAAAGTGCTACTGCCGAGGTTCAAAGACTGGGGCGAAATTGTGCGCTGGTGCTTGCAGGAGAACGTGCCGGGCGAGTTCCCGTACACAGCGGGCGTGTTCGAGTTTAAGCGCAAAGGCGAAGACCCGACCCGCATGTTCGCTGGCGAGGGCGCACCGGAGCGTACCAACCGCCGCTTCCACTACCTCAGCAAAGGAATGCCTGCCAACCGGCTTTCGACGGCTTTCGATTCGGTGACTTTGTACGGCGAAGATCCGCACCCTCGCCCCGATATTTATGGCAAAATTGGCAATTCCGGTGTCAGCATTTGCTGCCTTGATGATGCCAAAAAACTCTACTCTGGCTTTGACCTCTGCGACCCGAAAACCTCGGTGAGCATGACGATAAATGGCCCGGCTGCCACGATATGTGCCTTTTTTATGAACGCTGCCATTGACCAGCAATGCGAGCTGTATATTCGGGAACATAAGCTCGAACATAAAGTGGAGGAGAAGCTAGTGGAATTATATGATAATAAAGGGGTAAAACGACCATCCTATATCGGCGATATTCCCGAAGGAAATAATAAACTCGGTTTATTATTATTAGGTGTAACAGGCGACATGATATTGCCCGCCGATGTTTATAAACCATTAAAAGAAAAAGCCTTAAATTCTGTGCGTGGTACGGTGCAAGCCGATATTTTAAAAGAAGACCAAGCACAGAATACGTGCATATTTTCCACGGAATTTTCATTGAAAATAATGGGCGATGTGCAGCAATATTTTAGCGATTATAAAGTACGGAATTTTTATTCGGTGAGCATATCTGGTTATCATATAGCGGAGGCTGGTGCAAACCCAATTACACAATTGGCTTTCACATTATCCAATGGATTTACATTCGTGGAATATTACCTGAGCCGGGGCATGAGTATTGACGATTTTGCACCCAACCTCAGCTTCTTTTTCTCCAATGGCGTTGACCCAGAATATGCTGTCATTGGCAGGGTGGCTCGCCGAATTTGGGCGAAGGCGATGAAGGAAAAATACGGTGCCAACGAGCGCAGCCAGATGCTCAAGTACCATATTCAGACCAGTGGCCGCTCGCTTCACGCCCAGGAGATTGACTTCAACGACATCCGAACCACACTCCAGGCGCTGTACGCCATCTATGACAATTGCAACTCGCTGCATACCAATGCTTACGATGAGGCAATCACCACACCTACCGAAGAAAGCGTGCGCCGGGCAGTGGCTATTCAATTAATTATCAACCACGAACTAGGTCTGGCAAAAAATGAGAACCCATTGCAGGGTGCCTTCATCATCGAAGAACTAACGGAACTGGTGGAAGAAGCCGTGCTCGCCGAGTTCGACCGCATCACCGAGCGGGGCGGCGTGCTGGGGGCGATGGAAACGATGTATCAGCGGGGTAAAATCCAAGAGGAGAGCCTGTACTACGAGCATCAGAAGCACAGCGGCGAGTTCCCCATCATCGGGGTGAATACGTTCTTGTCCAGTACCGGCTCGCCGACCATCCTGCCCCGTGAGGTCATCCGCTCGACGGAGGGGGAGAAACTGGCGCAAATTGGGACGGTAGAAAACCTGAAAAAGGCCAACGAAGGCAAGGGGGCTAAGGCTTTGAAGCAACTTCAACTCTCGGCCTTGCACAACGAAAACATCTTTGCAGCGCTGATGGAAGCGGTGAAAAAATGCTCACTGGGCGAGATTACAAATGCGCTGTACGAGGTGGGTGGGCAGTATCGGAGGAATATGTAGCCAGTTTCCGCCAACAAAAAATCGGGTCGCCCACATAAGGACGACCCGATTTTTTTTGCCAAAAAGTTAGAATCACTTTCCCCCAATTGCATAAGACAACCCAATCAGGTAGTACGTCTGCAACGGATTGTCATTCTTTCCAGCGGCAGCTGCCTCCTGCTTATTGCTGCGCAAACCGAGGTCGAGACCAATGCCGATACCTTTGTAGGCGGTTGTCAAACCATTGACCCAAGTCCAGTTGTGCAGGTCGCTATTTTTGTAGCTGTAGAAGCCAGAAAAATTGGATTTCCAAGCGAGCCCCTTGAATATTTGTTTTTTGTAATCCGCCACCACTTTGCAGCCAAGCGAAGAATCGTAATTGGAGCCACTGTCAGCAAATACAAAGTTGTAGTTCAGTGGATGGAAGACCACGACGAGATCGGTGATTGGCGTCCAGGTTGCACCAGCACCAATATCAAGGTAGCCGGGGTTGTTGAACTTACCATCCAACATGGAGGTGCGATATTCGCCCAATGTGGAGATGGCGAATTTTTCAGACAACTTGTATCCAAACAGCGAGCTCATATTAAAGGCGTCGGCAGCCACTTGGAAGTCTTTGTTGTCGTCGGGGTTGTTTTGGTCGTCAAATTTGAGCCACCCTAAAGTCAAGTTGGCACCATTGCGCCAGAAGTATTTCTTCTGCATCAGGTTGGCAAAGCCATTTGCTGAAAAACCAATCAAAGCCGACTGGGTTTTGGG
>JAHEAS010000596.1 GCA_024642645.1 Saprospirales bacterium
ACCGTTCCGTATCGGTGAGAGACGGGGATTCGCCGCTGAAAAACGACATTGCCTACGCAAAGGAAATCGTGCTGAACTATGGCCAGAAATCCTTTTCCTTCGAATTCGCAGCGCTCGATTATACCGAACCCAACAAAAACAAATACGCCATTAAATTGGAGGGCTTCGACCCGGATTGGCAGTACATCGGCACCATTCGTTCTGCCACTTATACCAACCTCGACCCCGGCACCTACACTTTTCGGGTAAAAGGCTCGAACAACGACGGTGTTTGGAACGAAGAAGGTGCCTCCGTGAAAGTGGTCATCCTGCCGCCGTGGTGGCGTACCTGGTCGGCCTACCTGGCTTATCTACTGGTTTTGGGCGGACTTGCCTATTACTTCTGGACAAGAAAACTTCGGGAGCGGGAATTACAACACCAACTGGAATTGGAACATGTGGAAGCCGAAAACCTGAAAGAAGTGGACCAATTGAAATCCCGCTTTTTCGCCAATATCTCGCACGAGTTCCGCACGCCGCTGACGCTGATTTTGGGGCAATTGGACAGTTCGATGGAGCGCATCAAGGACGAGTCCGTCAAATCAAAACTGGACATGGCGTTCCGAAACGGCAAGCGCCTGTTGCAGCTCATCAACCAACTGCTCGACCTTTCGAAACTGGAAGCTGGAAGTATGCAGTTGCATGCTACTAAAAAGGATGTTATCCCTTTTTTGAAAAACCTCTATTTTTCCTTTGAATCATTGGCAGAGCAACGAAAATTGAGCATGGCCTTCCAGTGTGAAGAGGCATCTATGCCCATGTTCATTGACGAGGACAAGCTGGAAAAAGTGGTTTTCAACCTGCTGTCCAACGCTATCAAGTTCACTCCTGAAGGCGGCAAGATAGCGATGATGGTGAAAAAAGCCGAGCCACCTTTTTTTATCGAAATTACCATCCGTGACACGGGCATCGGCATCCCCGCCGAGCGGTTACCGAACGTTTTTGACCGATTCTTTCAAGTGGACAGTTCCCGCACCCGGGAGCGGGAGGGAACAGGCATTGGCTTGGCACTCGTGAAAGAATTTGTGGAACTGCACAAAGGGCAGGTCTCGGTGAGAAGCCAAGAAGGGTTTGGGACGGACTTTGTGGTGCTTTTGCCTTTTGGCGAAGGGCCCTCTGAGGCAGCCATTATACCGAAAAACAGTGCTTCAGATTTTGATTCAATGACGGTAGAGGGGCTTACCTTGGCCGATGGGGCAGCCACAGTTGTTTCAAAAAAAGCCGAGAAGCCGGGAGCAACCCAGCTCCTCATCGTCGAGGACAATGCCGATGTGCGCTCCTACCTGCATGAGCATTTGGCCGGAGCCGGCTACCAGGTTTTGGAGGCCGTGAACGGAGAAGAGGGCGTAGCCGTAGCGCAAGAGCACCTGCCCGACCTCATCCTCACCGATGTGATGATGCCCCGCATGGACGGCTACGAATTCAGCCGCCGCATCCGCTCCGACGAACGCACGAGCCATATCCCCATCATCATGCTCACCGCAAAGGCCGCCGAGGAAGATAAAATCGAGGGCCTCGAAATCGGAGTGGACGACTACCTGACCAAGCCTTTCAGCTCAAAAGAACTCCAAGTGCGGGTGGCCAACCTCATCCGGCTGCGCCAGCAACTTCGTGAGCGATTCATTACAGCAACGGTCATCCGGCCAAGTGAGGTGAGTGCTGTTTCGATGGACCAAATCTTCTTACAAAAAGTCATGAAGGCCGTTGAAGAAAACATGGGAAACGAACAGTTTGGATTGGACCCCTTGAGCCAGGCCGTCAACATGAGTCCCACCAACCTCAACCGCAAACTGAACGCCCTCATCGGGCAACCGGCAGGTAACTTGATACGCTCCATGCGCCTGCAACGGGCGGCGGATTTACTGACTCAACATGCGGGCAATGTGACGGAAATCGCATACGAAGTGGGATTTTCCATACCTGAAAATTTCTCACGCAGTTTCAAAAAGCAATTTGGTTGCTCACCGCTGGAGTACCAGAAAAAAATGGCCGATGGTCAGAAATGACAGTCAAAATTAAGTAGGCTATGTGCCACCGTCTCATTACTCAACTGATTATCAACCTTTTGGTATTAACACAAGCTCCTTTCTTCGAGACCCATCGTTAGTCCTTCCTGCTTGGTCAAAAGCACGGCTGTTCAAAAATGACAGAAAACTGGTCAAATATGACAGGCATTTTGGGATTGCTCGCCCCTATTTTTGTGAAAACATTTCACTTTGTTCTAAGCATTTTGAATCTCATCTTAAGTAGTTGTTCAATTTTTAATTACACTTTATTTTGAACAACTGCTAACCAATTTTCCTGTAAGTTTACAGGATAATATTTACCACCTTTTTATTCACTAAATCAATTCTTGTTTATGAAAAAAAATCTTGTTTTTGCTACTTTACTGCTAGTCATCTTCTTTGTTTCCTGTACCAAGGATTCGTCGAAGGAAGAAGCACTACTGCCAGAGCCAACAGCGGACAATCTTGAACAAATCCGGAATTGTGCCTCACAGGAAGTGTACGAACAGCAACTTGCGGCAGACCCTGCATTTGCCACCCGGAGGGCCGAAATAGAATCCTTTCTGGAGGAATTTGCGAAAACAACTCAACTTCGTTCAGGCAATGTTGTGACGATTCCTGTTCATTTCAATGTGCTTTACAAACTGAATGCTGAGAACATCTCAGATGCTCAGTTGCAAAGCCAAATTGACGTGTTGAATGAAGATTTTGGGGCAACCAACGCTGATTATGGCCTAACACCCGCATTGTTCCAGCCTGTGCTTTCGGGTGATATTGGCGTGGCCTTCACTTGGGAAGGTACCACCCGCAAGAGCACGAACAAGAAAAGTTGGACGACCAACGATGCCATGAAAAAGGCATCACAAGGTGGTATCGACCCGACTTCTCCTACTACAGTATTGAATATTTGGGTTTGCAACATGGGGGGTGGCATCTTGGGTTATGCACAGTTCCCCGGTGGCACCCCTGCAACTGACGGTGTAGTATTGGATGACCAGGCAACGGGTCGTGTCGGGACCGCACAGGCGCCTTACGGGCTTGGCCGTACTGCAACGCACGAGATAGGTCACTGGCTCAACCTCCGCCATATCTGGGGAGATGCCACCTGTGGCAATGATCAAGTGAGCGATACACCTGTGCACAATACTTCCAATGGCGGTTGCCCAGCGTATCCG
>JAHEAS010000597.1 GCA_024642645.1 Saprospirales bacterium
CTGCCGTCCCTTGGCACGGGCGACATACTCCCCCGATTGCAGATGCGCATTTACCCCAACCCCTCCAGCAGCAGTTTTTGGGTGGAAACAACCGGGGAAGGCGCTTGGACGGCCACGGTCAGCGACCTTTTCGGGCGGCAATTGCGCAGCATAAAAAGCAGCAAGCGCAAGGAAAGGGTGGAGGAACTACCCACTGGATTTTACATCGTGACGATGCGGCAGGGCGGGAAAATTTATAGCGACAAGGTGGTGGTGGGGAGGTAAAGCAGAAAACCGTAATTTTGCCACAATCAATTCAACATGCAACTTTCAAGAGTCATTTTCTGGGATGTAGATTACGACCATATCAATTGGGTGGAAAAAGCCCGCTTTGCCATAGGCCGGGTGTTGATGTACGGGACGATAGACGATTGGGAGGCCATCAAATCGTTTTATGGCTTGGAGCGCATTAAAAACGAGATGCTACAAGAACGCTACTTGGACAAAAAAGCGCTGAGTTTTTTAAGCTGCATTTTCGACATTCCAAAAGAACAATTCCGATGCTACACCGAGCAACAGTCCACCCCGCCACACTGGAACTTCTGAAACACCTCATGACAAAACCTGCGCTGTCAGGTTTTTTCTTGGCAGGTGGCACTTCATTGGCCCTGCAAATTGGCCACCGTGTTTCGGTTGATTTGGATTTCTTCGGCCATCGCCCATTTGAGACGCAGGAGATATTGGACGAACTCGATGGCTTGGTTCCTTTGTCCATAATGACCCAAAGCAAAAACATATTGGTGCTGAATGTGCAAGGGGTGAAAGTGGATTTTGTAAACTACACGTATCCCCTTGTTGCAGCACCAATGCTTGTGGAGGATTTGCGGTTGCTTACGCTACCGGACATCGGTGCCATGAAATTGGCGGCCATTGCAGGCAGGGGCAGGAAAAGGGATTTCTATGATTTGTTCTTTTTGTTGAAACAATACAGCCTCGATGAACTGATGGGTTTTTACCTGAAAAAATTCGATGACGGCTCGGAGTTTATGGTAGCCCGCAGCCTTGTTTATTTCGGGGATGCGGATGAAGATGATGATATCAAATTGCTGGATAAGCAAACCAAATGGGAAGCCGTCAAAAAGCACATTCAGCAAGCCGTCAAAAAAAAGTACAAATAAAGAGTCCGCAGGTTCAGGGTGGAAGAGTGTACAGCGGCAAGGTGTTGGTGGGGCGGTAAAGAAAACATCCCAATACGGCTGTTTCAAAGCCATTATCTTTACGAAAGCAGAGCATTGTTGCTACATGGCATCATCTAATCAATTCAATTCTTTCCAATGAAAAACTTAATTGAAATTCTCTCCCTGCTCACGCTCGTGTTCTTTGCTTCCTGCAAAAAAGAAGATAGCAAGCCCAGCAACAGTGAATTTGTTGGTGTTTGGGAACTTGTGAAGATGACCTGCGACAATGGTAAAACCATAACAAAAAATGCTGGAGGAACAACCACGGCCAACTTCACTATTGTTGGACAAGACTTTAATACCACAGTAGTATTTACATCCGATGGCCTATATACAACTGTGGGTTCCTATATTGCCGTGAGAGCTAATAATTTTAACAATGTGCAAGAAACGTCCGTCAATAATTTTTTGTGGAATAATGGTACTTACGAAGTGAAGGGTAGTAACTTTATTGCCACTGCAAATTTTAACAGGGTAAGCACGGCACAAATCCAATCAATTTCCAATGGCATCATGAAACTGAAATTTGTAGTGAATGAGGTTCAAACTGCCAGTTGGGGAACAGAAAAAACTTTGGGTACTTATTATTACACCTTAGAAAAACAGTAAGATAGCCTGGGCAATTCGATTGCCGAAAAATCTCGAACAGCGTAACCCCCTTTCCCATCTCTTGAACTTAATTGCTTCGTAAAACAAATCCCCACCTTCCTTCCATTTCTCCCAGTTTTTTCAAACCTTCGCCCATCCCCTCAAATCCTTAATTGTCATTCCCGAAGGGAACCTTAATCCTCATTCATGATAGCCATCACCCGTCCCGTCAGCCCCCGCATGGACAAATGCGAACTCACCCACCTCGACCGCCAGCCGATTGACATTGCCTTGGCGGAGAAACAGCACGAGGAGTACCTCGATGCCCTGCGCCGTCTCGGCTGCGAGATTGTGCTAGCCGAGGAGCTGCCGTTTTACCCTGACTCCGTTTTTGTAGAGGACTGCGCCGTGGTGGTGCCAGAGTTGGCCATCATCACCCGGCCCGGCGCCGAGAGCCGACGGGACGAGGTGTTCAGCATCGCAGATGCCTTGGCGCCCTACCGGGAAAACATTTATTACATCGAAGCACCCGGCCTGCTTGACGGTGGCGACGTGCTGCGCATTGACAATCAAATCTGGGTGGGACTCAGTGGACGTACCAACGCCGACGCCGTGCTGCAAATGCAGTCCATCCTCAAGCCCTACGGCTACTCCGTGGACGCCGTTCGCCTGCGGGGCGGCTGCCTGCACCTCAAATCAGCGGTGACGCAAGTGGCCGACGACCTGCTCCTCCTCAATCCCGACTGGGTGGACGATGCCTATTTCCCAGACTTCGACATCATTGAGACAGACATTGATGAACCTGATGCTGCCAATGCCCTCATGGTCGGTGATTCGGTCATTTACCCTTCCGACTTCCCTTACACGGCGCTGCTACTGGCCGAAGAAGGCATCGAGCTTTTACTGGTGGATAATTCCGAGGTCATAAAAGCGGAGGGTGGGGTGACGTGTTGTAGCTTGATTTTGGATTAAAAAAGGCCCATAATTGAGATTAATATCGGCCCTCAAAAGGCCTTACTTTCATTCAAACCTGACATGGGTCAAAAAAAAATACCCATCAACTTTCCAACCATCCAACCCATCCTGCGTCCTTACCACGAAACGAAGCAATTACGTCCACATTACTGACACCAACTCACTATTTGACGTCCATCGAAACCATATCGGAGACAGAACTGGTGCGGCTTTGCCGCAACGGGGACGAGCTTGCGCAACGCCAGCTTTATGGCCGATATGTGGGGGCGATGTTCCACACCGTGCTGCGCCTGACGGCCAACCGGGAGGATGCCGAGGACTTGACGCAGGAGGTTTTCGTCAAGGTTTTTGAAAAACTGGACTCGTTCCGAGGTGAAAGTACCTTGGGCGCTTGGATAAAACGGGTGGCAGTGAACACCTCGCTCAATTTCCTGCGCCA
>JAHEAS010000598.1 GCA_024642645.1 Saprospirales bacterium
TCGTGGGAAGTCAGTGACTTTTACACCATCTAAAAATCGGGCACCCAACCAGATAGCTACTCCATTCAAAAATGCGGTAAAGATGAATTGGAACATTTCAATTTATTTTAGTTTTTTTTTTAAATGCTTGATAACGAATAACTTGCAATCTATTTTTTGCTTTTAGATTCTTCAAGCGCTTTCTCCGAACTCTCCAGTTTTCGTTTCAGCTCCTCATTCTCCCTGTAAAGCTCGTCATTCCTTTTTTTCTTGAACTCAAGCTCTTCTCTCAGTTTTTCGTTCTCTTCCACCAGCGCTTTTGTGGAAGGTGATTCATTAATCTTGATGGCATCGCTGTCAGATGTGGCCTGTTTGGGTTCAACTGCGGTTGTTGATTTGTTGAGGTGCAGAAGGTCCTTGATTTTTTCAATACCATCTTCTCCATTGTAATAGTTTGCGCCGATATATGCTAAAGGTGCGACTAACAACATCACGATAAAGAAACGAGTGAAGCCGGTAACTCTGATAGGTCGTTTTGACATGATTTTTTTGATTTGTTGATACAGACAAAAGTAGGTAGACCTGTGCTCCAATTATCGCTTCTTCTACCTAATCACTTTTTTTCTGGATAAAATGGGGAACAACTTGGTCAAACTACTACATCTTCCTCATCAAATACTTTTCCATTGTGGCAGCGGACGATTCTAGCTGGGAAGTTTTCGAGAATCCGATAATCGTGTGTAGCAAAAAGGACGGCAGTATCGTTCTCCTGCGCCAACTTCCTGAGCAACAATAGCACCTCATCCGAAGTTTCAGGGTCAAGATTCCCAGTAGGTTCGTCAGCGATAATGAGCTCTGGGTGGTTGAGAAGGGCACGAGCAATAACAACACGCTGCTGCTCTCCACCCGATATGGCGTAAGGCATTTTGTTGTTTTTTCCTTTCAAGTCTACTCGTTCGAGGAGTTCGTTTATTCGGGCGGACATCTTGGCTTTGTCCTTCCAGCCCATTGCTCGCAGAGCAAAATTCAGGTTTTCCTCGATACTCCGGTCATCGAGTAGGTTGAAATCCTGAAAAACAATTCCCAGTTTGCGGCGCAGCAACGGAATAGTACGACGGTTCAATTTTTTCAAATCAAAACCCGAAACGGTACCTTTTCCTGAATGTAGGGGCAGCGCTGCATAAAGTGTCTTTAAGAGGCTGGATTTGCCGCTACCAGTTTTACCAATCAAGTACACAAACTCACCTTTGGAGATGTTCAGATGAACATTTTGCAGCACTTGATTCTCTTGCTGGTAAATATTTACGTCGGAAAGGTTGACGATGGTTTGTTCTATCATGATTTTGAATGGGCAATTTGTTTGCTGTTAAACAATGGCAACATAGTTTAACTTTTTTGCCTGTACAAATCTCGTAAAGTTTTTATCAACCGAGAACCAATATTCTCAACGAAATCGAGCTTTTGCGAATTCTTTAAAATGCAATCGGCATCGAATTCCCAAAAAAACCTGGGTTAAGTCTGATTTCAAGCCCGGGTCTTTAAATCCTTCATTCCAAACTAGGTTTGGATAAAAGTGAAACCGGAAAAGTGGTGTAACCGTGAATAGGTCGGAAAATCCAAAGTCAATGCCGGCTCCTAGGCTACCTCCAAACACTATTTCTGATTCAGAAAATTTAATCAAAGAATCAGACGAATTGAGTGCTTCCAGCTTATTTCGAGCCAATATTGCGCCTGGGCTGACTTCAATGAAAAAGCCTTTACTGAAAAAATTACCATCTTTTGAAAAGGTAGGACAATTGCAGTCGCTGGATAAATCAAAGACATAGACAGCTGTATTGAAGTGAAATCCGAAAACTGAATGTTCTAGTTTCCCTCTTTCAAATTCGTTTTTAAAGCGTGAAAAGCTAATCTCAGGCGCAAACTCAATCCTCCTTTTTTTCAAACGAAACCAATAATCAGCGCCTACCTGCCAACCAGCAAGGGGATAAGGTGCGCCAGCTTGTAAATCCGCTCCCATTATGTTCCAGCCGTCTGGATAAAAGGTTTTATACCCACCCGACAAACCCAATTGGCAAAAGCATTGCGAAGCAATAAAAACCAGGCAAATAACTACGGAAATTTTCTTCATGACTGGATTAGTTTAAACAAGAAGAGGCGTTGTTGACAACGCCTCTTCTTTCTCTACTATTTCTATTTGAAGTGATTTTATCTTAACAAATTGACTTCACCTTCAAACAATTCAACTTTTCCATCGATGAATTCAACTTCCGCAAACCAAACGAACACTGATGGGTTGAGTTTTTCACCTCGGTGTTTACCGTCCCAACCATAGGTAGGGTCGTTTGGTTGGAAATCGTAAAACTCAAACACGGTCTCACCCCACCTGCTGAAAATCAGGAAGGAATTGATATTCTTTACTTCTTTACCGCTGAAAATCATGAGTACATCGTTCAGGCCATCGTCATTCGGGCTGAAACCACTCGGGACGTAAATCGGGTGAACTTTCTTCACAAAAACCGTAAGCACGTCCTCGTCACGGCAACCTCCTTCGTCAACAATTACTTTGAATGTAGTCTGTTGAGTTGGGTAAATGGTGTTGCTTTGGCAAGTGTCGCAATCCACAATATCAGCTGGCAACCAAATCACAGAATCCAATTCGCTGAACGGAGGCGTAGTGATGATTTGAAGCGTGACAGGCTCTCCAAGGTTTATGATTGGGTCATTGCCCTCAAAATTCCCTTGAATTTCAACCGTCACCAGTTCAGGCTCTTGAACTGTAAAGACGAGGGTCGTTTGACATCCGACAGCATCAACAATGATGATAGTATGGTCACCTGGGCTCAGGTTCGTAAAGCTTTTTTGAGAACTAAACGGAGAACCATCAAATGAACAGAGATAAGGAGCAACTCCATTGCTAATACTATTGATAGTTATGAAACCATCATCATTACCGAAACAACTTACGTCAGAAACGGAAATATCAGCAGTAGGAGGTGTTACATTTTCTACAACAATTGCTTGGTCAGTCGCTGTACAGCCGAATGGCGTTGTTACCGTTACAGCATAATCCCCTGGTTCAGTGACAATCGGGTTAGGACTGGTTGGGTTGCTAACGTTTCCAGACCATTGGTAAGTTACGCCAGGCGTATTTCCAGGACCGCCCAGTGTTACTTCCGTAACATCGCAATTTAGTTCATCAGGCTGTCCAGCATCTGCAGTTGGAAGCGGATTAATTA
>JAHEAS010000599.1:0-805 GCA_024642645.1 Saprospirales bacterium
GGCCATGCGGGCCACGTTGCGGTTGTCCTCGCCTGCTTGGTTGGCGCAGCCGAGGATGACATCGGCGTAGGAATCCAGCGGGATGTTCGGGTGCCGGGCGATGAGTGCGGCTATTGCGTGAGCCGCCAAATCGTCGGCACGGACGGGTGAAAGGCTACCTTGAAAACTGGCAACGGGGGTGCGGATGGCGTCAATGATGTAAGCGTTATTCATAAAGTTTCGAGTGGTGAGTTTCGAGTTTCGAGTTGGGACTCAGTGAACTCAAAACGCTGGATTTTGGCGTAAAATTAGGCGCTGGGCAGGAAACAAGCCACCTCGATTTTGCAAACAAAACCAAAACGCAAGGCGAGCCAATCGTAAATCGTAAATCTGAATTCGTAAAATCATCTACCGTTTCACCTTCATCCCCATCCTAATTTCCAGAAACTGGTCGGCGAAGGCTTTGACGGACTGTTGGCCGTTGTTGGTAGTGGAGAAGTAGGCGTGGAGGTCGAGCCGCTTTGCGGAGCGCACCTTATCGAAGCGGGCGGCATCGAAAGTGACGAACGTGGAGGTAGTGAGTTTTTGAGTCACGACACCACCTGCGTCAACTGGTGCGCCCTCAATGGGGTGGCCGATGCCGTTGAAGAGCGAGTCAATCACCTCGCCATTTTCATCAACAAAATAGCCTTGAACACCAATGGCAAGCGGCATTTCGTTATCGGCTACCATTTTGAATTCGACCTCCTTTAGTTGATCATATTTGCTGAAATCGAGGTCGAATGAATCGACCACGCCAAAGCCGGAAGCCCGACCATGCAGCGGC
>JAHEAS010000599.1:854-1396 GCA_024642645.1 Saprospirales bacterium
TCCTCGATATTGGAATTGTCGGCGTCGAAAGTGAATATCATGCTTTTGGACTGTCCCGCTTCCGGCACGGTTGGGTACACGAAGTCAATGCCGGTTTCGTTGATGAAAGTACTCTGCAAGGGTATCCGTAGGTCATCGGCGGTGATGATGTCGAAAGTGTCAATGGACGAACGGGTGGGCATCCCGAAGGAGTTCTCGATGTGCATGGTAATGACGGGATTGTCAAAAAACACGTCGCCTTGTATCCAGTTTTTGAAAAAATTGATGCTGACACTGTCCCGTTTGCCCTTGTTCGTGAAATTGCCGAGGTAGCCTTCGATATAGGAAAAATTGATGTTCTTATTAGCCAAGGCAACCAACGGAAGCGAGGCGAGCGTATCGCCCATATCGGTCACGGCGGTGTACTGGATGTGTACCATGCCATTCACTGGTTGAAGTTCGTAGCCCACACATTCGGTGAAGGCAGGTAGGAAGTTAATGACGGGGATGCTGCTGGACAATGAGCCAGTAGGTGACATGAACTGTTGGTGAACGCTCAAGAC
>JAHEAS010000599.1:1406-3210 GCA_024642645.1 Saprospirales bacterium
CGCCCACACTAATCGAACCACTTGCATAACGGGCAAAATCCACTTTCAATTGGTCTTGGGAGGAGTTGAAATCCAACGTAGTGGTGGTGCTGTCCAGTGGAATGAGCGGGGGCAGGTAAGTCTTAACCACCTCAAAGAATTCATCGGCACTTTGTGTGAGCACATCGCCCTCATAGCGGAGGTGGATGATGCCTTCCGCATCAATTTCGATGTAGGTGGAGTCGTCGAAATTTTCCAGCAAATCCTGAATGGACGTGCGGGCTTTGAGCAGCGGGATGGCAAACTCGGCATCGCTGGAAAGGATGTCGGCATCGAGTAGTTCATTGGACTGCTTGCAACTGAACATTGCTGCGGCAACTAGCACCAAAAAAAACAAGAACTGGGAAAATTTCATCAAAAGGGTATTTTTACTCACCACCAAAGGCGCTTCATTTTTTAGCCAACAAAAATACGAACTAACGCCGCATTCCATTCACCAATAACCATAACGGCAAGCCACTGGCAAAGGTTGGGTGCGCCTTGCAGCGCAATGGAAAGGAGAAATAGTGGGCTAGTTTTTCATATCAAGGCTGCTCCAAATCGTAAATCAAAGCACTTTGCATTCCACCCGCCTATTTTGAAGCCGCCCCGCCGCCGAGGTATTTGGGGCGATAGGTTGGCTCTCGCCGTAACCTTTGTATGTGAGCCGTTCTGGCAATATCCCTTTGAAAATCAGGTAGTTGGCTACCGACTCGGCTCGGTTTTGCGACAGCAATTGGTTGTCGTCGTCGTTGCCCACATCGTCGGTGTGGCCGCCGATTTCCACTTTCACCTTGGGGTTTTCTTTCAAAAAAGTGGCCAAACCGTCAAGTTCCGGCAGGGCAGGCGGCAGCAAGTCCCATTCTCCGGTTCTGAAGTTCACGTTCTGGAAGGTGTAGTTTTTTTTCGTTTTCAGCGCCGTGGAGATATCTGGTTTTGGAACAGGTGCATCGGCTGGCACGATGCGGATGTCGTCAATGAGGTAGTAGGCCACCCGCTTGATTTTATCGGCGTGGTTGGTCGTAGCTATGTTGAAACTGTCAATCTGCCTGGGGTTTTCGAGGGTAGTGGGCGTGTCCTCATCCTTCAAAAAATTGCCGATGAAAAAATAGGAATGTTCCCGGTCGGCGGTGAAAGTGCCGCTGATAAGCCTCCACTCGCCTTCGGCGGTGACAATTGGCTCGGTCACCAAGAACTGCGGCTTGGAGTCCACGTCGGGGTAGGTGTTTTTATTGTAAACGAAAAGTACGCCCAAGTTGCCAGCCGCCGTGGGCCGGATGTCCCGTTTTTCGCCGTAAATGGTTTGCAAATGGTGCAGTCCCGTGGCATTCGACAGGCTGACGTACATTTCGATTCGGTATTTTTTACCATAAACCAGCGGCATTCTAAGCTGTCCCCGAATCAGTTCGTGGAAGTCGGTATATCGCCCCGTATCGTAACGGGGATGGTAGGTAATGATGCCCACGGCACGCTCGCCGCTGTGGGGCTTCGGGAAAAAGCACTCGCCATAAGCATCTGATTTCCAGTCAATTAAATCAGGGGTCATCGTCCGGTAAGTCGTCCAATTGGCTACTGATTTGTCGAAGGACTCACCGTTTTGGATGTAGGAGCAGGGTTTGGCCGGGGCGTTCGGCAGCAGTTTTTCAAAGCCAGGGTTGAAGACGAGATTGGGGTCTTGGGCGGCGGCGACGAGCGGCAGAACCAAGGAAACAACATGCAGAATGCTTTTCATAAAGGTTTTTTGCAAATAACTTGAATTTTGACAAAAGCAACGTCTCAGTTTCTA
>JAHEAS010000039.1 GCA_024642645.1 Saprospirales bacterium
GGCAATGACTTCAAGACCATGGTCAGGGAGCTGTCCTTCCATTACCCCATGCTTTTCACCTGCGCCCTCAATTGGTTCAAGGTGCAAAACAAAACGGGCTATTTCACCCATATCGAGGGTGACCATGCCGACGAAATGGAGACTAGTGTGATGCTGGAAATTCAGCCAAACTTACTGCTACCACTGGCAGAAGCAGGGGATGGTTTTGATAAAAAATGGAAGTTTAAAGCGATGAAGGAAGGTTGGGTGAGTGCACAGCGGGAGTGGACGAAGGTGTCAAAAGATACGGGTGTCGGTAATCCCTATGAGTCAACTGCTGAAAATGGCCGCCGATACTTGGATGCTGTGGTGACCAAGGTCAGCGATTTTTTTGTAGAGCTGGCAGAGACACCAAGGGAGGATTTTTATAGTTGAAAATTGAATCCTAAATCACCTGCAACTATTTTCAATATTTTCTCACTGGGTTGGCATAATAATCAGGCAGCTCTTTTCTTGCTTTTAGTAAAGAGCAGAAAGGCGTGCAGTCTCCTGTGTTGACCAAATCTTCCAAGAATGTAGGTGAAGGCTCAGTATCGAAAGCTACGCTGGGGCCTTTAGATAGGTCGTTTGCGAAGTAAACCCCAGCACTTAGTACCAGCATGGCCGCTGCTGCGGTCAGCCAGCGCATAACTACAACCCGGCCCTGCCGTTTCTTGCCCTCATCCAATCGGTGCTCCAATTTTTGCCACGAACGGGAGGAAGGTTGCACGGTAAGCTTTTCGCTACCTTCTCGAAATGCTGTGAAAATGTCTTTTTGAGCGTTCATTGCTTTTTTATTTTGGACTATTTCAAATCTATGGTTTAATAAACACCAATACTTTAACTTCCTACTATCCCCAAACGCTTTTTCACCAATTCTTCCATCCGGTTTTTAGCCAAAATCAATTGTGATTTGGAGGTGTTGATGCTGATGCCCAGTTCTTCGGCGATTTCCCGGTGCTTGTAGCCTTCCACTACATATAGGTTGAAGACCGTTCGATATCCAGGAGGCAATTCATCAAGCAGCCCTAGAATATTTTCAGATTCTAATTTGTCCACCACCGTTGGCTCTTCTCCGAGGTCAATGTTAGGGTTGATTTCCTCGGCGTACTTGAAAGGGTTGGACTTGCGCAGGTACATCAGGCTTTCATTAATCATGATGCGGCGCACCCATCCTTCGAAGCTGCCATCACCGTTGAACATGTCAATTTTTGTCAATACTTTGAAAAAGCCTTCCACCATTACATCTTCTGCTTCTGACAGGTCGTGGACGTATCTTCTACATACACCAAGCATCACCGGAGCATGGCGCTCGTAAAGTAGCTTTTGCGCTCGTCTATCCTGTCGTTTGCAGGCGGCTATTAGGTCTTTTTCAGTCAATCGTCAGTAGATAGTTCGTGCTGCCAAGGCATCGTTTTCGATGGGATTAACGACGTCCAGACAAAAGTAAAGATGCGGTAAAATTCCTTTTTGGTGGAAACGAATTGCCATAAACATGAGTTTGTAAACTTATCCAGTGAGTTACATAGCCTTTTGATTTTGCCTTGTTTCCTATCTTTGCGAAACTTTTTGTAAAAATGCGAATCGAACACCTTGCAATTTGGGCTAAAAACATCGATTTACTTCGGTCTTTTTACGAGGAATATTTCAAATGCCAGGCTAGTGAGCGTTATTTCAACCCTACCAAAAATTTCCAATCTTATTTTCTCTCTTTTGAAAGCGGCTGTCGATTGGAGCTGATGCAACGGCCCGAAATCCCAGACTCTAAAAACGGAAGAGAGGCCATAGGGATTACGCATTTCGCCGTTTCAGCTGGGAGTGAATCGGGTGTAAATGCCCTGACCGAACACCTCCGAGCGGACGGTCATCGGGTAGTGGGAGAGCCAAGGTGGACGGGCGACGGCTACTATGAAAGCGTGGTATTGGATCCTGAGGGGAATCGGATTGAGATTACCTTTTAAACGAAAATGCTCTTATCTTTGAATCTTTTAATTCATTAATATTCAGACGATTATGAATACTGCAACATTGGCTGACAGAGAAAATTTGAAGGCTGCCCTTCGTGAATTGGTTCAAGAAGAGCCTGATTTTCTCTTGGAACTTTTGGAAAAAGTTGCCAAAGAAAAAGCAGAACTCAACAATAATCAAAAAGTAGAAAGGAAAAAGCGGATTGAAGCATTGGTCCGGAAGGATTTTGACAAATATGCCGAAGTCTTTAAAGCACTGGCATAGCTATGGAAATCCCAATCAAAGCTGATATAATTCAAATTAATGAGTTGGCCATTGAAGAGCATGGTGGCAATTTCGTTCCCCCCTGCAATTTCTTGAATGAAAACTCACTTGATTATATGTTGGAAGCGGTAAATGCTGACATTTTTAGTGAACCAATGTACCCCTCGATTTCCGAAAAGGCTGCATTTTATATGTTCAGCATCGTGACTGGCCATCTTTTTCAAGATGGAAATAAGAGGACAGGTCTTGAGACTGCCCTGCTTTTTCTTGGCCTCAACGATTTCAGACTTTGTGATGACCTATCTCAAGTTGCAGCCTCTAATGGGAAACTTATTCCTGCCTCTAATGGGACTTCGAATAAAATTTTAGAGAATTTTACAATATAGTTAGCCTCTGGTATCATATCGATTGAAGAATCTAGCGCATGGTTTTATCAAAACCTCTGTTCTAATGAACCCACAGAGATACCTATTTTGGAATAACAATATGGCAATTCAACAATTCAACAATGATTTTAAAAGACAACCACTACCATCTTACCAACGGCGTTGACCCGTTGTCCCTCGTCGAAAAGTACGGTACGCCGCTTTACGTTTATGACACCGCCATCATTGAGCGGCAATACAAACGACTAGCTAGTGCCTTCACGGTTCCAAATCTTCGCATCAATTACGCCTGCAAGGCCAACACCAATATCAACATCATGCGGTTGCTGAACAAACTTGGCGCTGGCCTCGATGCCGTTTCCATTCAGGAAGTAGAGCTAGGCATCATGTCGGGGTACCTGCCGCAGAACATCACTTTTACCCCCAACAGTGTTTCTATCGACGAAATAAAGACGGCCCTCAAACTCGGCGTTCGTATCAATATTGACAGCATCAGCATCTTGGAACAATTCGGAATGGAACATCCAGAGGTTCCAGTGGGCATCCGAATCAACCCGCACATTATGGCAGGCGGCAACACCAAGATTTCCACGGGACACATTGACTCCAAATTCGGCATCAGCATCCACCAGCTGCCGCATGTTTTCAAGGTCATTGAAACGACAGGAATCAAAATTGACGGACTGCACATGCACACGGGCAGCGACATTCTTGATGCCAATGCTTTCCTCCTCGCTGCCGACATTTTGATGAATGCCGCCAGTAATTTTAAGTACCTCGAATACATGGATTTTGGCAGTGGCTTCAAAGTGCCTTACAAAGATGAGGATATTGAAACCGATATCGAAGAAGTAGGAGAGCGCATTTCAGAACGTTTCAACCAGTTCTGCAAGGAATATGGCCGAGAACTGACACTGGTATTCGAGCCGGGAAAGTTCCTTGTGAGCCAGGCCGGGTATTTTTTCGTGCGGGCAACTGTGGTGAAACCCACGCCAAGTACAGTGTTCATTGGCGTGGACTCTGGTCTGAACCACCTCATCCGACCCATGATGTACGGCAGCTACCACCGCATCGAAAATATCAGCTACCCGCAGGGTAAGCCAAGGTTTTATACGGTAGTCGGCAATATTTGCGAGACGGACACTTTTGGTTCCAATCGCAAGATTGCCAGTGTGGAAGAGGGCGATGTACTTGGCATGTTCAACGCCGGGGCATATGGGTTTTCAATGGCCAGCAATTACAACTCCCGGTTCCGCCCTGCCGAGGTGATGGTTCATGCTGGAAAAGACTTCCTTATTCGCAAACGGGAAACCATGCAAGACATTTTGCGTAATCAAGTGGAAGCAAATTTCGAGGAGCAGCTGGTGAAAGCTGGTTGATTCTCCTTTTTTGACCAAAATTAATCCAATCAACAGTTAAAGAAAATGACACACGCAAAACAGTTTTTTATTCTTATTTTGTTGACAATCAATCTGTTGGCTTGCAAGAATGAGCCAGCCGACGCTACATCAGAAGCTAATGCAGAAAGAGCGGAGGACACTCGTCAAAAAATAGATAGTTTGGCAATTGACCCTGCTCAGACTACCCAAATTGAAGCTCCAGCATCAGCAAAACCTATCAGTACCATCAGCAAAGAGCAGATTTTATTGAAAGACGCCACCCAAATCGCCCTTCCAAAGGAAGACGACAAATCGAGCATGGTGATTTTCTTCGCAACGCCAGCGGCAAAATCGCCTGAATCAACGGCACTTTCCACTGATGGTCTGATTCAATCCACCCGCCTCACCCGTACACTTGCACAGGCGGGGCTAACAGTAATCTGGGTAGAAGGAAATACTGGGATGCAGACTGGGCTTGGAGTAGCCAAGGAAAATCAGGCTGAGTTTAACTTGATAGACCCTAAAACGGCTGGAGAAACCTTGAAATCCATTGTCCACAACTACATGGGTAAAAAAACTTTGGTGGTGGCCAGTCCGGCGATGCTATCAGAACTGTTGGTTCAATTGGCTGGTAAAAAGGTAGTCGATGTCCCGAATTCCTATGCTCCCGTGCTTTATTTTGCCAAGGTTCGTGGCATGGGCGATGCTGATATCATGGAGCTCAGCTATTAAAAAAAATCCATTTCTTTTGATGCCTTTCGGGCAATGTCGATGTAAATTGGGGCTTTAAAATGACCTAAGGCAGCATCAACTTGCACGAAAGGCATTTGTTTTTGTGCAAGTTCGAGGCGTTTTTTAGTGAAAAATTGAATGCTTAACTATGAATCCACTTTCCCTACTTTCCTTTTTGCTGGTTTTTACATTTCAAAACCCAACCACTGAGGACGTTATCCTTCTACCTGAATCATTCATAAACACTGCAGACCCCTCGGTCCCTGAGGGTGTCGGAGTTGGTGCTCAAAAAATAAAATGCGCCAAAATGTACTTCGATGGGACAGGCAAAATGCTGCATAAAAAATGGACCTACTGGCAAGGGCCAAGGGTTTCAGCTTCGTTGCCAATCAAATGGCCGCTAGTGGGGGACCCTGCTGGTGCTGGCGCTGTTATCAGTAGTAAAGACCCCAACCCAAACGCCGCTAAAGGACTCTATGGCAGTGCTGACATTGTCACGAAAGATAAATTCCGTGACTTTAGGGCGCATGTTGAATTTTTCGTGCGTGTTCCCGGTGGAAATAGTGGCGTGTACCTTCAAAACCGCTACGAAATCCAAATTTTGGATGGCGACTCTACTACCCACGGCATGGCTGCCATCATCAATGAACATGCTGCACCGTACCACCTTTACAATGGCCCCGGAAAATGGAATGCCTATGATATTACCTTCCGGGCAGCCCGATTTAAAAATGGTGTTTTGTCTGAAAAGGCTCGCTGTACGGTCTATTTTAATGGGGTAAAAATTCACGAGGACCAGGAAATACAGCAGGTTTGGGGTGGCCCCAATTCCGGCATTGACGGAGGGAACGACGAGGGAAAAGACATCACCGACACTCCTGGCGGCCTTAAATTGCAGTCGGAGGGACATGAGGTGTTGTACCGAAACATCTGGATAAAAAAGCTGAATTTAAAAGAGTCGAGCACTGATTTTTAGAATTGAAAATTCCTGAATTATAGTGGTCGGCTATCTTTAAAACAGCCTTGGGTTAAGTCATAATGCCTAAATATTTTGGAACTGGCACCGAGCAATTTCCAAAAAACTTGTTCAAAAAACGTGCAATGCTGTAACACGTTAAGGTGATGAATCGTCCTATAAAAACAACCTTCCACCAATCACCCAACTTTATGCCTATCAAATCACTGCCGTTTTTGCTCTTTTTTTTGCTGGTATCAATCACTGTATTTTCTCAAGAAAACTTAATACTAACTGGCAAAATCTTGGATAAAAAGACCAAGCAGCCTGTGCCGTTTGTCCATATTGGCATCCCAGAAAAGGGTATCGGCACTACGAGCGCATTTGATGGTAGCTTTGAATTCAAGCTGCCAGCGGCGTTCGAAAATTCGCTGCTAACAGTTTCTTGTATGGGTTACGATACCTACTCAAAATCCGCAGCTAGCTTTAAAAATGGCTCAAATATCTTCTTAGAACCCGCTGTAAACCAGCTAGCAGAAGTAGTCGTGATGGATAAAAGCGCCATCGTTGATATCATCCGCCGGGCGGTCAATAATATTCCGAAAAACTATCCCACTTCTGCCTCCAATTTGTTGGCTTTTTACCGAGAGTCACTCACGGACGATAGTTTGCGCTATAAATACCTCGCTGAAGGTGTGCTCAAAGTTTACAAAACCAGCTATAAAAAGGACAATGAAGGGCAGGTTGGTTTGGTACAAGGCCGGAAAATAAACCTGCAAGACCCGCTTGACACCTCGTTCAACTCTGGCTTAAGTTCAGGCCACATGGCCGCCCATCGCTTCGATTTTGTGAAAAACCGAGAGGATTTTATAGACGAAGCATATTTCCCCTATTATAAATATTGGATTGAAAATATAACGACCTATAATGGCAGAACTGTCTATATCATTGGATTTGATAAAGAAAAGGAGCAGACTATAAGTGGCAATGGAAAAACTAAAAAGAAAAAGCGCAGTTTGGCAGATAGGTTGACTGGAAAAAAAGAAGGAGATAGTGCTGGCAGTGCTTCTGCCCGTATGAAAGGCCGCATTTTTATTGAAAAAGACTCGTATGCCTTTATTCGTGCCGAGTTTGAAATAACAAAGGAAGGCTTACGAAAAAGCTTTGATTATCCACTATACGTTGGCGATTGGAAGGCCAATAAATACGCTGTAAATTACCGAAAACACGAGGGTAAATGGTACTTCAGCGATGCCCTTCGGGAAGGTGTTCGCACCAATGGCGGCAGATATGCGAACGAAATTAAGATAACGGAAATAATGTCGGAAAAAGGTAATCAAATTCCCTACTTGGAGCGGCTGGAACGGGGCAACGAGTTCGTGCAACTGACGGGCAAATATGACGAGGATTTTTGGAAAAACTACAACGTGACGCCCATGAGCGAGGGCCTTGCCGAGGGGATGCAGCAGTATAAAAACATGATTAAAGCGCAAGAAGCATTCAGTGCTGCGAATTTGGCAGCTATTCAGGCGAAGCGGGATTCCATCGAGGCGGCTGAGTTACAACGCAGAAAAGAGGAACTGGCGATGAACAAAGAAATCACCCCTGAGCAATTAGAGGACGTGGACTATGTGCCCGAAAGCTTGCGTAAAGTGGAAACCATGAAGAAGAAATTCAGGAGATTCAAAATGTCGATGGGGCTGGGTACACATTTGATGACAACTGGCTACACACCGTTGACAATCAATTACTTAGATGGAAAGGGGGGCACGATTTTGTCACTCAACGATGATTTGGAGAAGCGGGATTTTGAAATCATAGGGCGCTGGGATTTCGATATTTCGTTCCACAAAAACTTCTTCGTTCGCCTCGGCTGGGGCTTTGATTTTTGGAACAGCATCTATAAAGACCGAGCAATTGGGCTTGGGTTTCAGACCAATTTGACGCCCAATCGGCGACCCGTAATTCTGAGAACCGTGGCACAGTACAGCTACCTGCGCTACTATCGAAAAGTGGGAAATGCCGAAAATGATGCTGGCAAATTCAAGGTGGAAGGTGAAAAATTCAAAGGGGACGAAATCCGCCTCAGCTACGGCAGCCACAGCCACAACCTGAACCTATCCGGCGAGGTTGCCATCGAACTGAACCGCAATCGGGAACTCTATTTTCGGGGGACCTATCACTACGCATTTGCAAGGAAACAGGACGTGTGGTTCCGGGAAACGAAGCGGCCATTCAGGGCTGACCATCGGCTGCCCATCAGTGATTCAAGGCTGGAAATATTGAGCGACGACAAGTTGTTTAGCAGCCCAATTGCACCGCAAGAAACGCTGTCGTTTACCGTTGGTCTGTTGTTCAAATAAGCTGCTTTCCCACAGCCCCGGCTATCTTTTGCATGTGGGTCATCAAATTGGTAAACGCCTCAAAATCAAGCTGTTGGGCGGCATCACTCTTTGCCGATTTCGGGTTCGGGTGCGTTTCTATCAATAAACCATCGCAGCCAAATGCAACGCTCGCTTTCGCTAAATCGGGTACGCCATATGCATAGCCCATCGCATGGCTGGGGTCAAGAACGACCGGGCAATTTGTATGCTGTTTCAGCCAAGCCGCCCCGCATAAATCAAAGGTGAAGCGGGTTTTGGTCTCAAAAGTGCGGATGCCCCGTTCACACAAAATCACCTCCGGATTGCCTCCAGAAAGGATGAACTCTGCCGCCTGAACAAACTCTTGAAGCGTCGTCCCGAAGCCCCGTTTCAACAAAATCGGCTTTCGAATCTCACCGCAGCGACGCAGAATGCTCTGGTCGTACATAGACTTTGCGCCGATTTGCACGATGTCTGTGTACTCGATAACTTCTTCGATATGTGAGCTGTCTTTTACCTCCGTGATGATGTTCAGGCCGTATTGTCGGCGCACCTCAGCGAGCATTTTTAGACCCTCCAATCCAAGGCCCTGAAAGGTGTACGGCGAAGTACGGGGCTTGTAACATCCCGCTCGCAAGGTGCTGATATTCAGGGACTTGAGCAGCTTGGCTACCGACTCGATTTGCTCCCAACTTTCAATCGAACAGGGGCCAGCGATGACCACCGTGTTTTGGGTTTTCCCGCCAATTTCGGTATTGCCCCATTTTATGCTGCGCAATTCGTTTTTGTAGCTTTTGCTGGCAAGTTGGATGTCGCTGTCCATCGGCCAGGAGGCTTCCACATGCTGAGAAATGCTTTCGGGAAGGGACTTTAGAGCAAATGGGGCCACCAGCACGAAGTGGTCGCCTTCCTTGAACCTACTTGCTTGGAGTTGTTGGCCGATTTCGTTTGCGGTGGCCTCTGGAGTTGTATTTTTTAGATGGATAACCATATTGCTTGTTTTACCCCTGACCCCTAGAGGGGAACCTAAACGGGGAAGTTTAGTGGTAATTTTTGGTGTTTTTGGCGTTTCCGAAATTAAACATCCGTGGGTTCCCTTTTAGGGGTCAGGAATCTTCATGTTTCTGCTTTTATCATTTGTGTGAATGTCAATGCACCCGTTAAATCCCCGTCCGAATTAATTACCGGAATATACTGTAATGGAAATTTAACGCCCCGAATTACACCCAATAATTCATCAATTGTTTTATCCTCTTCAACTAAAATTGGGTTTGAATTAATGAGGTCAAAAGCATTTATTTTATTGAGATTTTCAAGGTTTTTAATCAATCCTTTGCGCACATCGGCATTGCTAATAATGCCTTTTAATTTGCCATTATCGGTAATTAAAACGAATGCCATTTCATATTTATCAATAGTCAAAAGCGCATTTTCGAAAGTTAATTCCCGCTCGTCCAATATGGGCAGTTCCGGCGTTTCAATCATAAATTCTTTGATCAAATAATGGGAACTGACCACCTCTCGCTTCAGGTGCAGAAGTGCCGGGCCGACCGACTTGTTTTGGAACAAAAATGACCCCACCACGGCGCTCTCCACCCCCAAATTGCGAAGAATAAAACTCACCTCAGCGTTCACACCACCATCAACTTGAATCTGGTGCGTTGGAAAAAGCTTGCGGAACTGCCTGATTTTTCGGAAAGTTTCTTTGTTGAAAAGGCCACCACTCTGCCCCGGTGTGGTGGTCATCAGCAGCACGTAGCTGCAACGCTCAGCGTAACGGGCGAAGGCTTCCACGGGCGTATCGTTCATCAAGGCAAGGCCGATTTGGCCGGAAAGGTCAGCTGGAAACTGCACAATTTCTCTAAATGACTCCAACTGAAAGGACACTCGACTCACGGGCGTTTTTCGAAGCAACCCAAAATAGTGCTGCGGGGTGGAGGAGATGATGTGAAGGTCAATTGGGGTTGTGCTACATTGCTGGATGATACTGATATCGTCAAACACACTGGGGTCGTCGTTGCAGTCCACATGAAAAAAGTCAATAAAATGCTCGTCCAATTCCCGCACAACGTCGGCTAATGGTTGGTGTTTATTGCTGTAAATGGAAGCGGAAATTTTCATGTGTGGGCAAAAGTAAACGGATTTACGATTTACGAATGACGATTTACGATTCTGGAAGCTACCAAATTCGCCCTCAACGCCTTTTCTTTGCGCCTTTGTTTGGAACAATGCCCGAAAAATGGTCGTTTACCAAATAACAATTCAACAATACAACAATACAGCAATGTCCTTATCCACCCGTTACTCCCCGAAAGAAACCGAAGAACGCTGGTACGCCCATTGGGAGGCGAAAAACTATTTCCACTCCGAGCCGGACGGTCGGGAGCCCTTCACCATCGTCATTCCTCCACCGAACGTAACGGGCGTGCTGCACATGGGGCACATGCTCAACAACACCATTCAGGACGTGCTTATCCGCCGGGCGAGGATGCAGGGCAAGAATGCCTGCTGGGTGCCTGGCACCGACCACGCCAGCATCGCCACCGAGGCAAAAGTGGTGCAGTTGCTGCGCAAACAAGGCATTAAAAAAGGGGATATTCCACGGGAGGAGTTCCTGCAGCATGCTTTCAATTGGAAGGAAAAATACGGTGGCATCATCCTCGAACAGTTGAAAAAACTGGGTGCTAGCTGCGACTGGGAGCGCACCCGTTTTACAATGGAGGAGAGTTTGAGTAAGGCCGTCATCCATGTTTTCGTGGATTTGCATAAAAAAGGCAAGCTCTACCGTGGCTTGCGCATGACGAATTGGGACCCAGAGGCGAAGACCGTTTTGAGTAACGAAGAGGTCATCCACCGGGAGGAGAATTCCCAGCTTTTTCATATCAAGTACAACCTCGTTGGTGATACCAACGACGGCATCATCATCGCTACGCAACGTCCGGAAACCATCATGGCGGACGTGGCCATTGCCGTGCATCCAGAGGAGGAGAAATACAAGCACCTCGTGGGCAAAATGGTACTTATCCCCTTGATTAACAAGGCGATACCCATCATCGCTGATAGTTACGTGGACCGTGAGTTCGGCTCCGGTGCGCTGAAAATAACGCCTGCCCACGACCAAAACGACTTGCAGGTGGGCGAGCGCCACGACCTGCCCGTGGTGGACATCCTGACCGAAGACGGCAAGCTGAATGCCGAGGCGCAGATACTCGTGGGCGAAGACCGTTTCGTGGCCCGCAAGAAAATCCGCAAGTTGCTCGAAGACGCTGGCAACCTCGTGAAAGTGGAGGATTACCGCACCAGCATCGGCCACTCCGAGCGCACCGACGCCGTGGTGGAGCCTCGCCTCACCAATCAATGGTTCCTGAAAATGGGCGGCTTCGCAAAAACGGCGCTCGAAGCCGTGAAGAGCGGCGAAGTCAAGTTTTACCCCGAAAGCATGTGGAACATGTATTACCAGTGGTTGCAAGAGGACAACGTTCGTGACTGGTGCATCAGTCGCCAGCTATGGTGGGGACAACGGATTCCGGCTTGGTACATTTCTAAGTTGGCAGTTGGCAGTTGGCAGTTGGCAGACGGCTCCGAACCTCGTTTTTCGGAAAGTGGACGTCTAATGGAAGGTGACGAAGAAATGGTCATTGTTGCTGAAAATGAAACAGAGGCATTGGCGCAAGCCAAGATAAAAACTGGCAATAACACCCTGACCCTCAACGACTTGGAGCAGGATGAAGATGTTGTAGACACTTGGTTCAGTTCCTGGCTTTGGCCGATTGCGGTGTTTGATGGTTTTGAGCACCAAGACGAACTGAAATACTACTACCCAACGAATGTGCTCGTGACGGGTTGGGACATCATGTTCTTCTGGGTAGCCCGGATGATTATGTCGGGTTACGAGTGGTCAGAGGAGCTG
>JAHEAS010000040.1 GCA_024642645.1 Saprospirales bacterium
AGGCGGCATCGAAATCATCGCCACACCCACCGGCACGGCGCCATTCACCTACTTATGGAACACAGGTGAAACCACTCCAACCATCCCGCTCAACACTTGGGGCATCAACTACTGTGTGACTGTCACCGATGCGGATGGCTGCGTGGCTTCAAGTTGCCTTTTCAATCAAAATACCTGCCTTGCCTATATCCAAGCCAACCCGAATAGCGGGCTCTATGCTAGCGCAAACGGAGTTGCCCCTTTCACCTACTTGTGGAGCAACGGCAGCAACACTAGCAGCATACAGCCCAATGCTCCCGGCAATTATTGTGTCTCCATTACCGATGCCACTGGTTGCGAAGCTACTGCTTGTGCATGGTGGGGGACAACTCCCGATACCTGCGGGGTTTTCATTACGCTCGACACCTTGGGTTCAGGGGGCTACTTTACAGCCAACGCCCTCGGTGCCGCACCATTCAGCTACCAATGGAACTTGGGGCAAAACACACAGTCAATCCCCCTTGACCCTACCTACTTTGGTGACTACTGTGTGACCGTTACCGACGCAGATGGTTGTGAATCAACGGATTGCATCTGGGGCAACAACAATGGTTGTACCGTCAATATATTCCAAGAAGACAGCGCCGGATATACTATTCTTGTTGCAGTTGGCAATCCATGGCCAGTATCATCCTATCTGTGGAGCACTGGAGAAACCAGCCAATACATTGTGGTGAATAGCTCCGGCACCTACTGTGTGACTACCCAAGGCGGCGGCTGTACCGCAACCACTTGCTACAACTACACCTCACCCAACAATTTCACCATCAGCGGCTATCTCTATTTTCCTGATTCACTCAATGCCCAAATCATGCAAGGCACAGTTGAATTATTTTTCAATGACCAAAACAGCAACAATTGGGAATCGCTCGGCACGACCGACATCCAGAGCAACCCGAACGGTTGGTCGAATTTTTATGACTTTGGCCCACAAAACAATGCTGGTCAATACATTGTGAAAGCAACACTTGACCCCAATTCCCCTGGTGCAAGTGATTATATGCCGACCTATCATTTCAGTACGGTGCATTGGGATGTAGCGGATTTGATTACGCTCCCATCTTCCGGTTCAGGCCTTTTCCAAATCATTCTCAACGACGGTTCGAACTTCACCGGCGGCTCTGGTAACATCAACGGCACTGTGACCGAAGGTGATGGGTTCACAGCCAACGAGGAGAACAACCGTGGTGGCGACCCACGTCCAAACACCAGCGTATTGCTTTTTGACAGCAACGAGCAGCCCGTCACGCATACCTTAACAGATGACCTTGGTCAGTACAGTTTTGGTGGGCTTCCATTTGGCACTTACAAACTGGAAGTAGAAATCGTGGGCGTTGAGCAGGTGGAGCGCTGGGTAACACTGGGCCCAAACAACCCGACATCAACTGGGAACGACTTCCAAGTGACCAGTGATGGCATCGTGCTAGGTATCAAAGAACTTTTAAGCGACAGTGGCCTGGAGGTATCGCCTAATCCAACTTCCGGAAGCCTGAACCTGCACCTCAATACCAGCTACAATTTCGGAGCAACTATTCAGCTGAAACGGCTGGACGGGACAACGGTTTTTTCTGATAATCAACAAGTTGTAAAAGGCGGACAGCTAATCAAACTCGACCTAACCCGTTTCCCAACTGGTCTTTACATCCTTCAAGTGAATACAGGAAGGGAGGTGATAGCCGCAAAAGTTGTGAAACAATAAAATTGAGAATGAAGAATTTGGAAATGGAGAATTGATAGATTCCCCGTTTCCAAATTCTCCACTTTTCATTTCTGAAATGGCCAATAACCAACTCCTTCAAGACGCCGCCAACGGTGACCGCAGAGCACAGTTTCAGCTCTATAAGCGCTGCTTTAGCGTGCTGCTGAGCGTGTGCGTGCGGTACAGGCGTTCGGAGGAGGATGCAACGGCTATGGTGAACGAGGGATTCCTGAAAATCATAAACAACCTCCCAAAGTACAGCCCCGATACGCCATTTGAAGCTTGGATTCGGCGGATTATGATTAACACACTAATTGACGACTTCCGAAAAAACCGAAAAGTACACGAACTTATTGAAAACCAAGATTTTACGGACACCAATAACCACGATGGTTTGGTGGACTTCAATACAGCGGACCTTCAGTTTGAGGCTGGGCAATTGGAAGCGATGATACGATCACTCCCACCCATGAGCCAGAAAGTGTTCAATCTATTTGCTATTGACGGCTATGGGCACCTTGAAATTGGGGAACTGCTAGGCATCAGCGACGGAACCTCAAAATGGCATTTGTCCTTTGCCCGTGGGCGGCTTCGGGAAATGCTGGTGCATGCGGGGTCAGTGCATTTGGTAAAAGAAAAAAAGTAATTCAACAGCAGTTGATATGGAAAATAATCTTGACAAATACTTCCGTGACAACCTCGACGACCGAAGGTTTGAAATGAAGGAAGAATATTGGCTCGGCGCTGAAAAGCTGCTCGACGAACAGGATCGCCGTCGCAAGCGCAGGGTGGGATTCTGGTGGTTTGGAGGTGGGCTGAGCGTCCTTGTTTTGGCACTTTTGGCCTGGTTGTTTTTTGGTAAAAAAGATGGAACAATTTCGTCGAATCTCGCCTCAGAAATAGCCAATAATCCGAAGTTCAAAAGCGAGGTAATTTCAACTGATTTTGAAAATAAAAATGAGGTGAAAACAGGAGATGAAACGACATCTGTGGCAAGTGGAAATACCTTATCAGACAGTGCCACAACAGGTAGCAAAGGCCAAATCCCAGAACAGAAAAATGAACAAGAAAATCAAGTCAACAAGAACAGCCCTACAATCCAAACAACTGATAATCTGCGATTTAACACCAGCAAAACACGCTCTCTTTATTCAAATCGACAATCAGTCAGTGCAAAATCAGCAGATGTTGGTGGCCTGAATCCAGCATTTGAAAGTTCTGAAAAGGCAGCTACGGCAATTGCCACAGCACAGTTGAAAACAAATAATTCTCAGGTTGAAAAGTCAACGATTGAAAAACAACAAGTGCCAAGTTTCTTGTTGCAATCACCCTATTCCGTAATTGGTTTCTTCAGTCAAAAAGACTTATCTACGAATGTCCAAAAAATTGAGGTTTCTGACCCTCGTAAGTTCCATTTTGGACTCATGGCATCTCAGATGCTATTGCCTAAGCGGGACAGTGGCCAAGTTGCATTCGTTGGCCAACGGGCAGGAGTGGTGTTGCAATACGATTTGAGCGAAAATTGGCATTTGAGTAGTGGCCTTCAGTATTTTAGACGTGTGGGCACCTTTTCCGCCACCAAATCCGCCTCGCAACGCAATTACCGATTCGGCCTGGAACAAGACTCCTTAGAGCTGCGACCAACCTCCCTGCACTACCTCAGCCTACCTGTGATGCTGGGCTGGCAGGGCAATCGCCACCAACTCGAAGCGGGTGTATTGCTCGATTACATGGCCGGAGTACGTGGTGAGGCTGGCAGCTACAGAAAGACAGGAGAACCACCCGTAAAGACGTTCCAAGCTGACAAAAAAGGCTGGATGACAACCAATGGTTACTGCCGATTTGTACCGATGTTACAGTTGAGTTATAGCTACAACTTGGTGGGCAACTGGTCTTTGGGCCTATCTGCGAATTATAGAATGGGAGAAATTTTAGACAAAAATTTCGAGCCGCCAGTTGGAAGTTTCTTGCTCAAAGAGACCGAGAAATTTCATCTGGGAGCACAAGTGGTTTATCTTTTCAATTAACAAAAATGAAACGGATATTTCTTTATAACACATTGATAATCATAACCTTATTGGTCGGTTGCCGCAAGGTTGACCTGGAACCAATAGACGGAAGTCCAGTATTCACTGCCACCGCTGATTTGGACGGTGACCAGCACCGATGGGAGGCTGGACTTGAAGGGTACTATATGTTCTCGATGTTTGAAAAAGATGCTTTAGATGTTTATGAGTTTTCGGGTAGCTTCGCAAAAAATGATGGAACAGTTGGGGAGATACTCACAATACGAATACGTGATTTTCAGCAAGTCCCATTGGGCTCACCTTCGGTAGAGCAGGCATTTGACATGGACTTATCCTTTGCTTCTAATAGTGGAATTGATACAATTTGGAAAACGGTGGTAGATACAGCTGGTTGGAACACTATTTTCGATGCATCAGGAAGCATTTTACCGAACTCGCCGGTGACATATACCTGGGAGTTCGGCGATTCAACGACTTTAATTACTTCAACACAAACAGTCCCTCATTTTTATGACATATTACCAAATCAATCAGTAAAATTAACCATTGCAAGTCCAAATAATGCATGTGTTTCAACGATGACAAAGACGTTGAAAATAAATGGACAAAACTCGGATTGTAACATCAGTATAGAATTACTTCCATACTTTAATCCAATCAATTTTGACAGTGGCTATATTCTTAACGTTTTACCAGTTGGTGCATATCCTTTTGATTATTCTTGGAACAACACTTCTGTTGACTCCTTTTATATTATAAGTGATTCATTATCAAATATTTCTGCCGCAGTTACAGTAACAGATGCAAATGGATGTGCCGTAAGTAGTTCCATTTCTACCTCACCGCAAGGCACTTCTTTTCCTCAAATTTGCATGGCACGATTCAACAATTCTCCTGTAATACTCGATACTGTATCAGTCACATTTATAGACAACATAATCTACGGAGACAGCCTCCAGCTATCCAAGGCCAAGATTGAATACACGACTGGGAATGGTAATTTTTACAGCTCTTTTCTTGGGCCACAGCCCAGCACCTCCTTTATAAAAATTCTTGATGTAAAAGATTATGACAACAACGAAAATGGAGATAAAACCAAAAAAGTTACGCTAGAATATACCTGTAGAATATGGACTATGGGAGGTGAGTATATTGATATTAAAAATGGGAAAGCCACCATAGCAATAGCACATCCATAAGCCTATAACATTTTGATTCGAAAGCTTGAATAGTTGGATATCTCAATGAGCTGCCATCTCATTGAGGTAAATATCTATTGAATTATTTTATTGATTTTTTAATACTTAATATATACCATCATGAAAAACTTTACCATGTTCTCCAAATTTAAAGCGTTTGTGCTGTTATTCGTTTGTTTAGGTTTTGTTCAAAAATCGACGGCATGTATTGACCCTGACACTGTCATTACTGTCACTTGTAATTATACCCTAGATTTTACACAGGTCGAAATCCGCCTTAGCAATTTGAAATTGCACACAGAAACGCCAAACACTTTCTGCAGTTGCGCCCTTTCCTCTTGGTATGGAGCATTTACAAACCCAACCTATATCGCCTTTGTCTACGAAGGGACTAACACTCCTTACCCAAACTTCAGCGTTTGGGACAATACTTCTGGGGCAGATAATGCGTGGAACACGGAATTTCCCAACTACCCGAACTGGTCCGGCTACATTTCCGAGGTTATAAATTCTGGGCTAAACATTGATGACAATGTAGAAATGGTCATTAGGGCTAATACGCCACCAGGCACTTTTGCCATCGTTGAAGAACTAGATAGCGCCATGGCAACAATAACCCTTGGCACTGACATGTGGTTGCCAAATGAACAAACCATGGCTTTCGACCACCCCGGCATCCGTAATATCCGGTATGATAACAATGGTTTTGTTTATACAGTGAAACCTATGTCCTATTTTGAACAATTGGACGGAGACATCCTAGCGTCCTCAGCTGATAGGGTGGCCAAACTGTTCAAGATTACAATTGGCCCCAATCCTACATCTGGCCAATTGAATGTAAACTACGAACTGAGCAATTTTTATCCGGTCTACATGAGAATTTTAAACCTACAAGGACAAGTAATCACAAAGGTTTATGAAGGCGAGCAGCCACCAGGAGAACACACCTCATTTCTAAACTTAGAGGCGGTAATTCCTCGAAGTGGTTTGTATTTATTGGCAATGACGGTGGACAATAGGCAGTTTGCCAGCATGTTTTTCATGAAGGAATAATTCCAAAAAAAAAGATGAACAATTGTCGATAAATGGTTGTTGGTCAGTCTTTTATCAATTTTTAAATAAACTTTTATGTTGGAATGTCCAATTGCTGGCTTGGAGTATTCCTCAACAGCAGTGCAATAAACCCACTTACAAGTTCATTGCTCCTTCGCTAGCTTTTAAAAGGTTACCTTAAAACTCGGATTAGTAAAAAAATCAAAAAAAAAAACTAGTGCAGCTGATTACCTTTTCTTTAAAAGTTAGATTAATAAGTATGGATTACTCCAAAAGCTAACAAATGATTTTTTGGAAATCTTGGAATCCCAAGTCGGAGAAATCTACAAGACAGACAGTCGTCACACAATTGAAACAACCCGTTAATTTAACTTGAAAAAAAAATGTGCAGCGACAAATTTTGAGAGAAATGTCCAAGCACTAGAACAAAAATAACCCTACATTTGCCATATTAATTTCGTTTTTAAGTAAATGAATTCTTCTATTTTTGCTATCAATATCCTATGTGGAATGCACCTAGGCAGTAAACACTAACAGATTAGTTGTAATTCAGCGTTTCGGGCCTCCTAGTAATTACTAGTTGACCGTAAATTTCTGACGATTTTTACAGCTTCTTTAGGATTGAAAAATTGGCAGTTCGGGGTTTTTTTGGTTAAACACATCTCCTGAGTTCTATCGACTCAAGCTTGGAATTTCGTTCCTTTAAACAATGCTTGACTTGGGTAAATTTGGGATGAGTATTTTACAAAAGGCAATTTTTTTAAAATTGTTCAAACAAAACACCATGTACCTTCTGCCCCTGACTCATGCAATTATCCTAGGCTTAAAAAATCCTTGCCGCCAACTATTTCCGTTGTCCAATTTTAGGTTAAGTTGTTTGTTGCTGTGCGCATTGTTTTGGCTTTTCCCACAGAATTTGTACAATGGTGATACCCCCTCATCAATCTCATCAACGCTTCCATCTTATTCCTTGGATGACGACCACAAGATAAAATCAATTAAACCTCAGGTTGTCCTATCTGAACCTCCCGACAATTTACCTTCTAACAATCCTTGGGGAATTTCATTGCTGCTAACAGCTGGTGTATTGGCCATTGCATTCTTAGCCAAATACGTCAACGAGGTACTATCCAACCAACAAAAGAGCGACTCAAAAAAGGCTGAACTTCCTCAAAATCCAAATCAATTGCGAAAACCAATTGCAAAAATCATCTCTCATATTGATACAGCCCTGGGCAAAGTAAAGGACTCCGACTCAGGAGGAACTACCGATAGCTTAATTGCAATCGAAAGTGAATGCATCCAGATTCTTAAATACCTAGAAGGACAAATTAACCCTAATTCTTTGAATGACAGCCGTATGGAAAAGACAAAAGCTCACCCCGATTCAGTGTTGAAATCCAATGAAATGAAAAATGAACTTATTGATAGTTCATCTTACCAAAATAATGATTTAAATGAAGTTGAGTCTAATAATCACGACAACTTGTTGATACAAAGTGTGATGGAACAAATAAATCTAAACAAAGACAATACTGATTTCAATGTTGAAATATTGTGTAAAAAGGTAGGAATGAGCTATTCGCAGCTTCACCGAAAGGTGACATTAATATGTGGGAATACGCCAAATCACTTAATCAGAGATGCTAGGTTGCAAAAAGCAAAAGAATTATTGTTAGACCATAATATTAACATTGCCGATGTGGCATTTTTAAGTGGATACAATGACCCATCCTATTTTTCAAGGATTTTTGCTAAAGAAAATAGAATGACTCCTTCTGAATACAGGGAAGAAATCATTCGAAAAACTTCTTCAAATGGTGTGGCAAAACTAGCCACAAGTCACTAACAACCAATACCTTAAACTATTCTACTTTACAAAAATAATGTCCTAAAATACATTTCAGCTATCAACTTTCCACAATATGGAAAGGTTAGATACTAAGGATGAAACATCCCATTCCATTTGCTTTACCTTTCCGGCTCAATACCATTGATTGCTGCACGCTAATTTATCTAATTCCTGTAAGTACGGTGGTATTGCAGCCCCCCCTCCCCTCCCCACCTTTCACTTTCATGTACTTAATGACGGAGATTACAACCTTGTCACATCAACATTCGGCACAATCAGGTCATCATATTTAGAGTTGCACTTCGCTTAATAAGATTTAAGACCGTGTTCGGAATTTGGGTTTCGAGTGAAAAATTGTTGATTTTTTGATGAGACCCCAAAGGGGTAAATGAGGCGGGAAATTGGGAGCATAGCCTAGCTACGTGACCAATTTTTCAACGAAATATCATCAAAAAAGGAGCTGTTTTTCGCCGGAAGCTAAATTCCGAACACGGTCTAAGTATTTGCTGAGTCGAAATTATTTGGTTGACAAAGGCTTATTTAAGTTTGATTGCAAAAATCCGATGGCGCTTAGCATAATTACAGATTCAACAAACAGGCTATTCTTACTATTATTTAACCAATGGGCTATAAAACTTCCAAAATATTGCTGGAGTATTGACATTTTTCAAAAATATTTAGGTCTTAACTCCCATACTTTATTATAGTTAAAATAAATATTAGTAGCCTAGGATTTTATTTGCAACAAACACTTTACCCAATTGGACAAATCAATCAATCAGCACATAAATCACTATAAATCAATCAAATACAACTACAAATCATTTTTGAAGATTAATCCTACAAGAACAAAAAACACTTCCATTAACTTTAAGACATCAAATAACTCTAACAATATTCATTAACCATAAATACCCGTACCAATGAAAACTTCTATCCATTTTTTGATTTCCATTCTCATTCTTTCTTTATATGTGCAAGGATGGTCGCAAGACAAACCTGCACTATGTCTCACAACTTCATTGAACGCAAAAGAGGCGTCTCAAGTTATTTTTGAACCTACTGGCGAATTAGAAATATCTTTCTGGAATGATGATATTATTCAGTTGACCGTTGAAATATATAATACCGATATTCGCAGAGAACAACTTAAGGGCTTGGTGCCGTTAGGAATCTTCAGGTCAAAAACGATACTAGAAAACAATTGTCTCATATTAACAATGCCTGGAGTTGAAAAAGAAACGATATTCAACGGAAATAACATCGTCTGGAATATCCGATATTTCTTAAAAATACCACACTCAATAAAAGTAGTAAGAAAAAGTGCTGGCTTTGTTGCTCAGTAAATCCACCTTTATCGGGTCGCCATTTAAAAACTATGTATTCGTAGCACTTATAACTAAGCCTATTAATGCAATTTTATCACTCAAAAATTACCATCATGAAAACGAATTTAATTTTCTTAAAGAGTATTTTACTATTGTGTGCCATTTTATTCTTGTCCTGTGAGGACACAATCGAAGAGTTTTACGATATAAACCCAGACACACCGCAACAAGTTGAGCCTTTTGCCGAATCGGGAATTTCAAGTAGCACCGAGCTTCCAATTAAAACACCATTGTTAAAACCATTCTTTTACGGTATTGACAAAAGCAGTTGCACCCAACAAGGTTATACGCTCAAGGTACTAATTTATAAGCCTTACAATTATCAATATTCATGGATAATTGATGACCAACCAGCTGGAAATGGCATACAAGTCCATTGCACTACTGGACTTAAAGTGTATTTGACAGTAACAAGATATTCAGACAACATGTCTATTTCAAAATACTTGGAACTTCCTCCATCAAACCATGAAGGCGTCTCTACGGAACTGGAAACTGTTAACTAATCTAAAAACCTTTCAATAACCTAATTAAAAATGATTCCAAATGAAAGCAAATCTTTTCACCTTCGCAATTGTGGTTCTGGTAGCCATCTTCTCACTGGAGCCATCTGTGGCAAATGCCAAAAATCTCCAAAATTTTGTCAAAAATGAAAAATTAGACACTGGTGGTCCCGGCAAAAAAGCCAAAAAGAAAGCTAAAAGGGTAAAGAAGTCAAAGCACAAGAAATTAAAAAGAAAATTTTGCACGTATTGTCCTCCAACTAGGGGATTCGACAAAGGGCAGGTTGATGCAAGTTTCGGCGCTGGTCTCCTACCTACTTATCTTATGGACAAGGCCACTGTGATTCTTCCACCGCTAAGCGTCGGCGTAGATTACCGTATGAGCGAAAAATTCAGCCTTGGGATTGCCGCTGGCCATTCAATTTCTGAATCTCAGCCTATTAATACACCTGAAGGCATACTTGCCACGTGGACTAACAAACACTACAATTTTGGCTTAAAGCCAGGTGTTCACTTCACAGTGAAAGAAAATTGGGATATTTATGGTGGGTTCCAGGTTGGTCTCAATTACTCAAAATTGAACGGGAAAACCGACTTCAGACAAGTCAGTGTGAAGGAAATTGAAAGCCACCTGGGAATCCATGAAAACACCTACTCCCCTTCTTTCTTTGGCTATACAGGTGTTCGATATGTCGTATCACCTAAATGGACCATCAATACTGAAATAGGGTTTGGTGTCTCTTTGCTCAATATCGGCTGTACTTATCTCCTAAATAAAGGAGAAGAGAAAACTGAAATTTTGAAATTATAAGTTCACTCCTTACTTGTAGCGGGTAATTGTTTATTGTTGAAAGTAGATTCATTGAAAAAAAAAACTCATGGCATTGAATTTAATTCAACTGAACCATTACCCGAATTTTTTTCTTTTCCTATTGTGGTCATTAATACTCAAAAGCCTTTGTTTGTATCATAAACAAGGCATTAAAAGCTATCAAAGTTGCTTTCCACTTTGAATTGTCCATATGGATTTAACACAGAAGCCAGTCATTAAATAAACAATTTTAAATAATGAGAACAATTAACAAACCTTATACTCAGCTTACCTTTACAACAATTTTGCTAGCAATTGCAACAATGGCATTTGCACAAAACCAAGTTACTTGGAAAGGTGGAACCCCTGGTACACCACAAGAATGGAATTGCCCAAAAAACTGGAGCAATTATAAAGTGCCAGATGCTTTTTCAGATGTTATCATTCCTGATATTTCTACCACTTCATTAGCCAATCCCATTATCCAAAACGGGATGTTTGAAGTAAACTCCATCATGCTGCTTTCAAACGCAACCTTAACCGTGGAAGCAGACGCTCATCTTGTTGTTTACAACATCCTAAATGGCTTTGGAAAGGAAACTGGACTCATATTGAGAGGGACTATCCAAATTATGGACAATTCAAATGAATCAGTATCGAAAAAGTCCCTTGCAGTACATTCTAGAAATTAAAGTTGAAATAAGGGAGGGGGCAACAGGAGTGTATCAAATAGAAATAGCAAAGCATTTTTCTATCAACAAATCATAATGTTCACTAAACCTAACAATCAATGAAAATACATATCACTTTCATAGCAATAATATTGACTATTTCCACAGCTTGCCAAGAGGCATTTAATGTATCATTGCCGGATACAAATGAGCAGGCTATTATGGAAGAAGATTTGCAAAAACAACTAAATCCAAATGCCCAACTATCTTTTCGGACGAACAGTGTAGAATATTCAACTGAATGCCAATTACCTGCATGTAATCTCATTATTGAAGAACAATATAGCATACTTTTGGCCAAAGCCAATTCGGAATGCCTTCCACAAACTCAATGTGTTGAATGCTGCATGAACAATTGGATAGCAAATGCAGTACTATACGTTGAGCCTACAGCACTTCGGTGCAAAAGTGCTCAGCTTAGCAGTAATACTCATTTTGAATCATTTTAAAATAACTTCTTGGTTTAACACCCCGGTAAGCCTTTCTGCATTAGAGTTAGGTTCTCAGCCTAAGGACATCGGAAGCATTTATTCGCTTCCGATGTTTCTTTTATTACCACCTTATAAGTGATGCCCCCCAAGTAAACCCACTGCCAAACGCCGCTATGCAAATCAGGTCACCTTTCGTAACTTTCCCAGCTTCCCAAGCCTCGCAAAGCGCGATTGGAATAGT
>JAHEAS010000600.1 GCA_024642645.1 Saprospirales bacterium
AGCTACTTCAATGGTATTTCCAGACAACCCAGCCACTTGGCCAGTGCCATTCATTAGGCCAAGGCCATTCAGTTGGATTTGAGTGGAAAGCTTGGTCGGGCGATTTCCTGAAATATCGTCAATTACAATAAATTCCGCCACACCTATATTTCCGAATCCACTAGCAGCCAATCCACTAGTACGGGTATAGGCAGCATCAATCTTACCAGGTAAAGGTTTCTTAGTCATGGAAAGGATGGGAGAATTGTAGTCCATCCAAGCATTGTCATTAAAAATGATGTTTACATCAAAAATTGCAGGATCATAAAGCAACTCAAAAGCAAGCCCGTAAGCATTGATGGCAGGGATGTTATTTGTACCCAATACAACAGGTGCATAAAAGACATCACCAATTTCAAGATTTTGAGGAAAGTTAGGCTCTTCTATATAAAACGGCAGGTTTTCCAAAGCTCCGATTGAGCCGGGGGTCAAATTATGGTAGCTGCCGTAATTAAGCCCAATGGCAGACGTATCAGCATTGCTAACGATTCCATTACCATCCGTATCGAGGTATTTCACATCAAAGCCAAGACCTGTGGCAAAAAAGCTGTTCCAGTTGTTGGCATATTGACCATACCAATCCGTTGTCCCAGCCGACCTTGTCAATCCAACTTCCCCCATACACATTCCTATCGGCAAAACATCCAAAACATTTACCGCACCGTCACGATTCGCATCTCCCGCCCAAACACATTCCCGGCCAGCACAAAGTGTATCGGATTGTGGGTTGGCAATTTCAATTATTTCCAATTCTACTTTAACTAATTGGCAACCATTTGGTAATCCATCGGCACAGTACTCAAACTCAAATTCATCTAAGCCAATTTCATCTGCATCTGGGTCGTAAACCAACATATTTTTGCCAGAAAAAGTCTGCCCATGGAAACTTGAATAAGTATCATTGCCTGGCAAAAAGACCAAACCGCCCTTATCGGGATTACTGAAGGATTGGTAAGTGTATGCTTCTAAAGGTAAATGATCCCCTAATACCAATGGCGTATTTTTAGGAGTGGTCATCTGAAAAATAGGCACTACTGGATTCAAATTATTCACAACAATATAACAAGTAGCAGTATCATAAGGACTGTTCGGTGCCATTGCACGGTACCTAAATTTGTCTATGCCTGTAAAGCCAGCCGGAGGGGTATATTTGTAAACCCCTTTGCCTATGGCAGGAAGGTAAACTAACGTCCCACCTTTAGCAGTATTTGGATACCCGATTGCATTTACAGCCTGAAAATAAGGCCCTCCGTTGTCATTGTCCAATAAATGAATTTCTTCAATAACCTCGTTTTTTGAAGTGTAAACCAAGTCGTTGTTTAGGATATTGCTAACCCTTGGGACATTTACTACTTTAATAATCACGGTTCGGGTATACCCATTCGAGTTTTCAAAAACAATTTCGTCTGAACCAGTATAATTTTGGTTTGGAATGTACACCAATGTTTGAAGCGTATCCAAAATACCATGGGCAGGTGGAATGCCAATTGTGTAACTTCCATCTATGTCCACCATCACGACTTCCGGTACATTTTTGTTGGTTGTTATCACCAATGTGTCATGGACGGGTGGGGTGGTAGGGTTCACGCAAATATTAACCACCGCAAAGGAGCAGGAGCCTTGAGCATCACAAATAGAATAGTTCAAGTTGGCAATGCCTTTAAAGCCAGTTGTAGGGGTGAACATTATTTTTGTATTCCCACTTGTCCTTTCAGCTATCCCGTTGTTGATATTCGTAATCTCGGCGATGGTCTGGTCTGTACCGTTACCAGTATCATTGACCAGAACGCTAATTTCGATAGGCTGCCCTTCAGTTGTAGCCACATAATCATCGTTGGCATGAAGAAAAGAGGGTACTACCGTAAAATAAAAAATCATCCATGCATCTTGGCTTTGGTAGTTGCCAAAAGGTAAGGAATATTGAACAATTACTGTATCCCGACCTAGGAAGTTGTTGTCAGGTTGGTAAATAAAATTGTTGGCCTTGGGATAACCTTTAAGGCCTTTGTTGCCTTGGCAACAGGAAGAAGGGTTGAAATGAGAGGCATCTCCATTTGAAGTTTCATAATCAATTTCAGGTGGCACACCAGCTGACCAATGGTCAAAACTGTAGGTAAATGTACTGTTTTTCAGTATAACTTCATGGAAAACCTGAATGGTCGGAGTTTGCCCAAACACTCCATTGCTAAACCAACAAATGGCCAGCAGAAAAAGGAAATATTTTTTTGTGTAGAACAAATAGTTCATGGATTCGTGGATTTTCATTGCTAAGTAAAGTGTTTCAAGTCTGTTACGGGCCTTTTCCCCGTTGAAGTTGCTGTTCTAAATTCGTGGTACAAGTCTAAACCGGAAATCAAATACAATCGAACACAAAATATTCCGGGTGTGAACAAAATTTCAATATTCGTGAATAATCCAACTAACTTATAAAACCTTGATAATCATATTCCTAACCTCAAACAATATAAACAAATTAAAATACGTTTGTGAGATATTTATTTTTCCCTATTTTTGAAAAAAAATGTCTTTAACCGTTGCTTCCCTTTGTTGAACCTAACTAAAAAAGTTGTTGAGTTAGGTGATTATTTAGGGGAAATAGGATTCAAGGCTCTAAGTTAGAAATATTTTCTCAAAATGCAAACAAGCAAACTCTATTCCATACTTGATAGATTTGACAA
The DNA here is from genome assembly GCA_024642645.1 of Saprospirales bacterium. Classification (GTDB taxonomy): domain Bacteria; phylum Bacteroidota; class Bacteroidia; order Chitinophagales; family Saprospiraceae; genus UBA6168. The sequence goes on from JAHEAS010000600.1 coordinate 2,718, forward strand.
ATATGAGCAAAATAGGTTGAAAAAATTTTTGACTTCTCCCTATTTCAACCGGAATGAGGCTTTAGTTTTACTGTTCGACCTACTCATTGCACATGTTAACGAAAAAACGCAGGCTGAACTAGAAAAACAAGAACTCTGGAAAAAAATCTATTCAGATGCATCTTATGATGATGTCCTTTTCCGCAAAAACTGCTCCGATTTACTCAAGCTTATAGAGGACTTTTTAGCACAACAGGTTTATCAAGAGAATCCCATTCATCAGGCTACCTACCTAATAGAAGCAGTGGCGAAGAAAAAATTGGACAAACTTTATAAAAGCTCGATGAGGACTGCAAGGAGATTAGCTGAACAACAAACCTACCGGACTGCCAAGTACTATCTTTCACAATATGAAGTTGAGAAAAACTATTTTGAAATTTTGGCCTTGGAGCATGATAGGACTACCAAAAAAAACGAGGAGTCCATTTTGAACAATTTGG
>JAHEAS010000601.1 GCA_024642645.1 Saprospirales bacterium
CTGTCATGGTCAATAATGTCGTAGGCAAAGAGGTTTCCGAAAAGCCCGGCGCCAGCCATCACCTGCGACATATAGGTGAAATGGCGCTTGTCGAATGTGCGCTCCACCGCCGGCAGCGACTTGACATAGGCGATGAGGCAGCCAAGGTCCTGGTCGCTCAGTTCTCCTATGGACTCGCTGGGCATGACCATGAGCGGGTTACCCTTTTTGTTCAGGCCGTGTCGAAGCGCCCGAACATAGTCTTCGTCGGTGTAACCTTCCGTCTCGCTGCCTGCAGCACGTGTTAGGTTGGAAGAAGGCAAAACGCCGATAGTCGGGTCGTCGAAAAAGACTTTGCCGCCGAGGTCTTTTTCGTGGCAACTATGGCATCCCACGGCGAGCTTAGCACCCCGTGCGATGGAGGCGGAATCGGTAGGGATGGCAACAGGTGCCGGTGTTACTGAGTACACCTTTTCAAATTTGTTGTTGAATTTGCTGGATAGAATCCAGGAACCGAGGAGTACGATGAGCACCAGACTTAGAATGACGATGCCTGTCCATTTGAGAAATTTTTTCATTTGTGTATTGTTTAAATTGGTGAAAGTGCTTTGGAAATGAGGCTTTTTTCATTGGGGAAATGTAGCCTGCCCTCGATTGTCCAATTTTTAGGAATGGGAAGATAAAAATAATGTGCGAAAAAGGCGCTAATCATAAAAAGTATGACAGCAGTTGGCAGGCTTATGCCTTTCATCCTCCAACTTGATTTTTTAAGTTAGGACCGCATGCTATGTCTCTAATTTTGAATTCGAGAAACGAAACCAAGTCAGGCAGCAGTTTTCTCCAGAGGAGTCCTAGTGGGAAATAAGCTGCCTGACTTATCGCTAATCAATTGCCTGAAGGCATTTGAATCACGGGCGTCATGCCGTCGAATTCGATTTTCCACTCGCCCTTGATTTTGCGAAGCACCGCTACGCAAGTGGATGGGCCGCCCATTTGCTGTCCCTGCACCTTGATGTCGGCTGTGGAATCCCAGGTAACGAGTGCCACATCAGGCGTGATAAGCCGCCAGGAGCTGAGCTTGTAGGTGAAGCTCGGCTTGCCGTCCACCATTCCCATGAATTCGTCCCAACCAGCTTTAAGGGCTTGTTTTCCGGAGGTGAAGCGGCCGTCTGGGGTTATTTCTGCGGAATTGTCGGTGTAGAAAGACCACATCGCATCGTTGTTGCCGCTTTGGTAGGAATCATACACCTTTTTCAGGAAGGCTTCAAAGGTCGCCTGATTGTCTTGAGCGGCGGCATTTTGAGTGATAAAGAAGATAGAGAAGAAGGTAAATGCACCGAAAATGAAAGTTTTCATGGTTGAAAATTTAAGTTAAGAATGATTGTGATTTCGCTTCTCCTTGGAAGCATGGTGCAAAGGTGAGCGTGCTAGGCAGGAAGGGGCTATCAAAAGCGTCGCAAAGGCTTTCAAATTTGTCGCACTGTCGAATATAAACTATAAAAATGGCTGAAGTGAACACTTCAGCCATTTTTTGAGAATATTATTGCCATCAGGGTTTGGAAGGCTTGCCACCTTTCCAAGCAATCGGGTATCTGGAACAAGGAGTATTTATTGCTCCATCTACGGTCGAAGGATAGCAATCGGGTTTGCCGTAAATACCATAAGGGTCGAAGAAGTACCAGTGATTGTCGGTAGGGTCACGGTGTGTAAAAAAGATATGTAAGTGTGTGTTCGGTCCGTCACCACCTTTCATGCAACCGCAGCCACCGGGGCCTGTGTCTCCTGCCCATCCAAGAACATCTCCCGCATCAACGGTTTTACCGATAATTGTCATGTCAATTTTTTGAGCATTTGTGCCCCACTGTGGCGACTTTGGGTTACGGTTTGCCTTCCGCTCTGAACAACCTGTGTCTTCGAGGTAATCCTTATAGATTGGCTTTAGTTCGCTATTGAGCGAAGGGACAGTATTTATCCATGCTGATTCGCAATCATTATCAGCCCCATTCCGAAGGTGCATATAAATAGTGCGGTAAACGTCCTTTTTGTTGCCAACATCATGGCTTAAAATCATGGTCCCACCAGACCAGTTATCCCATCCAAAATAGATAACCCTGCCTTTTGCCGCTGCGCATACTTCAAATGTATTACCGTCCTTCCGGGAATAGTCAAGTGCATGGTGCCAATCACCTGTTGAATATCGCCACCCATTTTTACTCATATCTGAAGTGTTGGCCTTGAATGGAAGCGTAAAAATCTTATCCTTGGCATCATACAATGCTGAAAGCCTTAGGTGAAAAGTACCCCCATAATCCACTGCAGGCCAGCGGTACTCTACAGCTGTGGTGTTTCCTCGGCAAGAGCCATGAGGTTCTTCACAATGCAATCCTGTACCGGTGATAAAATAATCGTATTCGCTTCTACCTGGTTTTGTCGGGTCATCAGGCATCAGTGCTGTATTGAGGCAATTGCTACCACAAGGGCTGTTATAAGTCTCGATATCAATGAGCCTGAGTTTGTTTTGAGCATTTTCGGCCCATTTGGAAGTGAAATTCTCGTAATCCACCCCAGACCACAGGTATTGGCCTTTGGTGCCAGCTCTCCAGACGCCGATGTATTTTCGCTTACCACCTTCCTCATAAGTTTCAACATCAACTAGTCTAAGGTTTTTACCTAAAAGCTCCTTCCATTTCGACTCAAAGCTCGCCCATTCCTGTCCAGCCCATAGGTAGTAACCATCAGAACCACTTCTCCAGACGCCAGTATATTTCCGCTTATTTCCATCCATGTATGTCTCAATATCAACCAATCGCAGGTTCTTCTTGGCAAGCTCATTCCATTTCGACTCAAAGCTTGCCCACTCTTGTCCAGCCCATAGGTAATACCCATCATTACCCTCTCGCCAAACACCGATGTACATTCGTTTATTACCTTCAATGTATGTCTCAATGTCAACCAACCGTAAATTTTTCTTAGCGAGCTCAGTCCATTTAGCTTCAAAAGTAGCCCACTCTACGCCAGCCATGAGAAAATGGCCGTCATTGCCGGCACGATAGACACCGGTGTATTTTCGCTTGTTGCCTACCGTGTAAGTCTCGATGTCCACAAGGCGCAAGTTTTTCTTCGACAATTCGTCCCATTTTCCCTCAAAACTTGACCAATCGGCACCAGCCCATAGGTAGTAATCGTCTGTACCTTCATCCCAAACACCCGTATAAAG
>JAHEAS010000602.1 GCA_024642645.1 Saprospirales bacterium
CTTGATTTTCATTTACTAAAACTCCTTCAACCAGCTTTTATGTGCTTGAAAAACCGTAACTATGGGCCAATAATAGCTGCTTCCCAAAACATTTTCTATTCATATTCATGATTGAATACAATGAAAACAGAATACACCTTTCCCTGCCTTTTCTTGTTAATCTCCTCATTGGGGTTCTCGCAAAAACCCGAACTTGGCATCCCCGTTGGCCATGCCGGTCGCATATTTTCAGTTGATTTTTCACCTGATGGCAATTACGCCGTATCCTGTTCCGAAGACAAAACCATCCGACTTTGGGAGGTGAGCAGTGGTAGGTTGTTGAAACTTTGGGAGCCTTACCGGGATGAGGTGGGTTCAGCCCCTGTGCTAGGTGTGGGGTTTGGCCGTGATGGGAAGTACATCATTGAAGGGGCACTTGTTTTTGGCAAATCCTTGCAAACCCTCGAAATAGGCAGGCAGGATACTGGCAGCATCCGGGCTTTTAGGGACCCTACCGTGGATTTAGAAGGCTTGCAGCCCAGCATCCGAGCGCTATGCACCACCGAAAATGGTGATGAAGTGCTTACGCTGACGGGCAAAAACGACCTCAAATATTGGAATGTGAAAAATGGGAAACTGCTTAAAACTTTGCCGAGGCAGGCTGAGGAAATAAAATCACTCTGTGTTACACCTGACGGCCGCTGGGCCTATGCTGGTCATACCGATGGCTCCATTCGCCGTTGGGACCTTAGAAAGGGGCAACCCGATGCAATGTTCAAAAATGTGCATACCGGCGAGGTTAAATCCCTCGATGTCTCCTTCTCCGGCGAACTGCTCCTTTCGGCTTCGGAAGAAGGCACGCTGAAATTGCTGCGAACCAGCGACCTTTCGGCAGCACCCATTTTCACCTTTCCTGATTCGTATGTATTGGGCGGTGGTCAAGGTGCCGTATTTTCAAAAGATGGAAGCACCATCGCCTACGCCACCAGTGACAAGGCCGTAGTGCTTTGGGATGTAATCAAACAGGAGCGAATCGTTAAACTTCCGCCTCACAACGAAGAGGTCTCCGCATTGCGATTTTCTCCCGATGGCACGAAACTACTATCGGGGGACTCTGGTAAGTCGCTGATTATCTGGGATTTAGTGGCCCAAAAGCCGATGCATGTGCTCAACGGAAAATCCTTGGTCATTAAGCGAGCAGTTTTTACTCAAAACAAAAAAAACGTGTTAACAGTGGCTGAATTCAAGAACACAATTGTGTCTTGGAACAGCCTCACAGGGGCGGTTGACCGGGTTTTCGTGGGCCACCGAGGCGACGTGATTGCCACTTGCGTGTCTCCAAATGGTCGCTATTTAATCTCCAGCGGCGAAGACAAACAGGTGATTTTATGGGATTTCGAAACTGCAGAAAAATTGGGTGTACTTCCCACCAAATCGGACAAGGTTCTAAGCATTGCAGTCTCCCCAAATAACAAATATGCACTGACGGGCACTGCCGAACACATGGTGGTGCTTTGGGATTTGGAGGAAAAAAAGCCATTGAAATCCTTTGAAGGCCATTCGGAAAAGGTGACTTCCGTGGCTTTTTCTCAGGATAACAAATGGGCTATGTCAGGGTCTGACGACAACACCGTGGCGGTGTATGACGTGGAATTGCGCAAGCAAACAAGTACGATAAACGGTCAGGCAAGCCGTTGGTCTCCGGTGGCATTTGCACCAGACGGGAAGAGCTTTCTCTCCATCTCTTGCGAAGGTTTCAAAGTGGAATGGTGGGATATTGCGATGAAAAAAATCAAGAAAACCTTCAGCCTGCAAAACGGTACTGATGCCCGTGAACCTGACTTGCTTTACTGCACAACGGTTTCCTCAGTTGCATTTTCACCTGAGGGCGACCGCTTCCTGCTTTCTTCCGGCAACGATGTGCTGCTCTGGAATTTGAACGAAGACAAACCAAAATTCCTTCATGGCCACCAATCGCTGGTCAGGTCGGTATGTTTTTCACCAGATGGCAAACTGGCCATGTCTGCTGGAAACGACGGCAGCATCCGGCTTTGGAACGGGCAGTCTGGCAAGGCGCTTTGCACCGTGCTTCAGCTTGGCGGTGCCGACTGGGCTGCTATCACGCCTGAAGGTCAGTTCGATGGCTCACCAAAGGCTTTGGAGAAAATGTACTACGTCTTGGGACTAGAAACCATCGAGCTTTCACAACTGAAAAACCGGTACTACGAGCCAGACATGCTCCCCATCTTATTGGGCCTGAAAAGTGGCTCACTTCGGGAGGTGCCAGCGTTCAGCGATTTTGCGCTTTTCCCCGAATTGACGGCCACAATCATCAAAGGGAAATTGGAGATTGACCTAAAAAAGAGAGGACGAGGCAGCTACGGCAAAGTGGTCGTTGCCGTCAATGGCACGGACGTGCTCAGTGATGCCTGCGGTGGTAAGGGTGGATGTAAGTTTGATTTGGTGGATTTTAAGCGGCATTTTTATGCCACTGACAGTTTGCTGAGCAAAAACGAAATAGCCGTGCGGGTGTACAATGAGGAAGGCTGGATGAATAGTTCGCCAAAAATATTGCGGCCTTTTTCGAAAGGCCGTGGAACCACTGATGCCAATGTGGACTTCGATGGAATTTTTGAACTTGGTATGGACGGACCTCCCGACCCTGGTTTTTATGCCATTGTAATTGGTACTTCGGATTATCCGGGCAGTCTCAAGCTCACTTATCCAGATTTGGATGCACACGCCATGGACACCACGTTGCGGGTCATTGCCAGGGGCACCGATTTTTTTAAAGACAGGATAGATGTGACTTTGCTCTCTACGGATGCTGCTGACCCTAATTTGCAGCCAAGTAAAAAGAACATTCGTGCAGCATTTAAGCGCATGGAAACCACCCACCCGGAGGATGTGCTGCTGGTTTATTTTGCCGGTCATGGTAAAACCTTTGTGGACAATGGCAAGGAGGATTTCTATTACCTTACCAAAGACGTTGGCGAAGAAATGAACCTCGAAAATGATGCTGCGCTTCGCAATAGCATTTGTGTTTCCACGGACAGTTTGAACGAGTGGCTGAATGCCATTCCTGCAAAGAAACGAGTGATGATTTTTGATGCCTGCCAATCGGGAAAGGCGGCCGAGGCACTGAAGAGCAGTCGGGCACCACAATCATCGCAAAAGCGGGAAATGGACCGCTTGAAGAGCCGCACCGGTACC
>JAHEAS010000041.1 GCA_024642645.1 Saprospirales bacterium
AGTGAATACATATTTCTCTTGCCAAAGGTCATAGTAAATGATAAATCTGGGTCTTGGGAAAATGTTATTGAACAACGTCAGGAAAAGAGGAGACTCCAACATCCTATCATTTTCAAACATGAAATTATTGGCTTCATAAGCGGGATAGTAGAGCATCTGAACCGCCACTCCAACATTGACTAAATTCTGGCCTACTTCATTTAACTTGGTGGAAAGCACGCCAACTGGAATATTTTGATTGGAAAATTGGTGGAAAGGCAGCCAAGTTTGGGCTTTTAAATCAAAAAACTGTATCTCCTCCACTGTGCCCATTCTCAGCTTGTAATCAAATCGGGGGTACCCCGGCACGATGTACCCAGGATAGTAATATTGAAAGCCAAGGTCAAGGCCAAATTGCATCTCTTCAACCATTGTGTAGATACCAAGGCTGTGTTTCCCATAATCGGGGTCATAAACGCCCTTAATACTGGACAAGCTTTTATTTCCTAAATCAAAAAAGCTAAATGCCACTAATTTATAGCCATCATAAACACAGACCTCGAAAGTGTCGAAAATGGTGTGCTGTTGCCCATCTAAAACGCTGTCAATCAAAGTTGCTGAAAGAATCCCTTTGAAACCGGTTTTGTAGCGCTGGAAAAGCTCCTCTTTTTCTTCATCAATGGTTGCATGTTTGATGGTTGTGCGAAACCGTTGGCGATTTTGACGCATGATTTTTTGTAAACTTTTACGAAAAACAAGCCCTTCCAAGGGCAGTCGCAACCAAATTGGAGAGAACAAACTGTCGTTAAAAAACAGGAAGTGACAGGTGAATACGCTTAACCCCATCCGGTACCAGCCTTTGGCAAGGTAGGCGTCGAGTTCATCGCCGGAGATAGAATGGGGGAAATGTTTTTCAGTAAACATTTGAACAGTTGGCGGTTACATGAACTCGGACTAAATTTGTCCAATGTCATCTAACCGGAATGGAAACGCAAAAAACATTAATTTATGAAGAATCGAACCACCATCTGCCTTATTTATTTATCAACATTGCCAATTATGGCATTTTGCCAGCAATTGGAACCACAACCCATCCGCACACCGGATGCTTCCCAATTGCTTGAAATACAACGTGGTGAAGTAGCGTATTTTAAGACACTTGTCTATCGTTTTGAGGTGGCCTGGGAAGAAGCGGATGTGCAAAGTATGGCAGACCTTAGGAGTGGTTTGATGGAAATTATGAAAGTGGAAGTCAAACAAATGGAAGACAAGGTAAGTCCATCTAGCGCAGCAAAGGAGCGACTCCAGCTAGGAACTGACTGCTTGAAGAAATTAGAAAATGCCCAAATTCTAGCCGCTGACACATCGTTGGGAAAGGCTGCTGAACTAAATAAAACCTGTTTTAACAACTTTATCAGGCTCTTGGAAGCGGACTTCTCGGAGCAAATGAAAGCGATTAGGCAAGATGAAAAGCAGTGAACCAATCGAACCCAATAAAGAACTAGGCGCCATCAAAACCTACCGGCAAGCACTTGACTACCTTTTTTCCCAGCTCCCGATGTTTCAACGCATTGGCCCAGCAGCTTTTAAAAAGGACCTTGGCAATACCCTAGCACTTTGTTCCCATCTCGGCCAACCCCAGCTACAGTTTCCTTCCATCCACATCGCAGGTACCAATGGGAAGGGTTCTACGGCCCACATGCTCTCTGCCATATTCACAGCTGCTGGCTTCAAGACTGGCCTCTACACCTCGCCTCATTACCGAGACTTTCGAGAGCGGATAAAAATCAATGGTGAACTGATGCCAAAACGGGATGTTTTGGCTTTTGTCAAATCGCACAGGGCTTTTGCGGACCAACTTAAACCATCTTTTTTTGAATGGACAGTGGGAATGGCATTCGACTATTTTGCGAAGCAAAAAGTTGACATTGCAATCATCGAAACTGGGTTGGGAGGCAGGTTGGATTCCACCAACGTAATTACGCCAATTGTAAGTGTAATTACGAATATCGGGTATGACCATCAGAACATGCTTGGTGATACACTGTCTCTCATCGCTACTGAAAAAGCAGGGATTATCAAGTCTCAAGTGCCGATTGTCATTGGTGAAACTCATCCTGAAACACAAGTAATTTTCCTCGAAAAAGCCCAAAAAACGGTTAGCCCAATCAGTTTCGCCGATCAACGGTTAAAGGCAGTTCCACGGGACTCCAATCAAACAAGTGTGTTTTACGATATTCTTGAGAATGGGCGGCCTTATTTAGAAAATATCGAGCTAAACCACCTTGGCGCATACCAACAAGCAAACCTATGCACTGTGCTTCAGACCATGCAAGAAGTAGCCCCGGTTTTTGAAAAATTCAGGGACAAACAATTCATGGAAAAGGCGATTCGGGAGGGGTTAGCCAAACTCAAGCAACTTTCCAACTTCATGGGGCGATGGGAATTTATTTGTCAGTCACCCAGAGTGCTGTGTGACAGCGCCCACAACGAGGATGGTATTCGGCTAATTGTAAAGGCGCTTGAACATATCCCACATGAAAAACTGCATTTCGTTTTCGGTACCGTAAATGACAAATCACCAGCGAAAATCCTATCTATTTTGCCAGCAAATGCACAGTATTATTTTTCGAAGGCGAATATTCCTCGTGGGTTGGATTCTGCATTGCTGGCGCAACAAGCGGAAAGTATTGGTCTTAAAGGAAAAGCATACACCTCGGTTCGGAGAGCATTGGCTGCCGCAAAACGCGTTGCAGGCCCGAATGACTTGATTTTTGTTGGGGGTAGTATCTTCGTTGTGGCTGAAGTCATTTGATGGCGCAAGCGGCAATCTTTGCGACACACCTCAATTCTTAGTCGGCATCGCTGCCATTTCTGATTAATTTTGCCTAGCTATTTTACACAAATCAATCCTGCATGTCACGTTTTCTAGTTTTTTTAGGCTTCCTTTTTCCCGTTTTGGTTTTTGCGCAGCAAAAAGAATGCGTCTTTGTTGAGTGGTCAAAACATTATGGTGGGAGCAAGGCTGATGCGGCAAACGATTTCCAGCGAACTGCTGATGGCGGATTCATAGCTGTTGGATATGCTCGCTCTACCGACCAGGACCTGACAGGAAACAAAGGCTTATCCGATTATTGGGTAGTTAAACTCGATACTACCGGCGAGCTGGAATGGCAACACAACTATGGCGGTGCCGACAATGACATTGCAACTGCAGTGCTACAAACCAATGATGGTGGTTACATAGTAGCTGGTGGCACGGTATCTTTTGATGGCCAGGTGTCTGGCAATCACGGCGCAGAGGATGCTTGGGTGCTTCGACTCGATCAGCTCGGCAATATTTTGTGGAAAAAAACTTATGGCGGCACTTTAAATGAACGTGCCGAGAGCATTCAACCTACAAGCGATGGCGGATTTGTACTCTCAGGTTACAGCCAATCTGATGATGGGGATTTAACCGACAATAAGGGCGATTTTGATTATTGGGTATTTAAAATCAATGCCAATGGAGATTTAATTTGGCAAAAAAACATTGGCGGCAGCCTGTCCGATTATGCCTTCGATGCGGTTGAAACCACTGATGGAGGCTTCCTGATAGTTGGTTCTTCCTTTTCTAATAATGGCGATGTGCCCAACAACCAAGGTTTTTACGACTATTTTATCGTGAAATTGAATGGAAGCGGAAACTTGGTTTGGGCAAAAACTTTTGGAGGAATTGGGGAAGAACGGGCTTATGGTGTGACCTTGACATCCGGAGGTGCATTTATAGTTGGGACTTCAAACTCTGCCACTGGCGATGTTCCAGGGAACAACGGTGGCTATGATTATTGGGTGACAAAGATTTCGGATAATGGCATCTTGTTGTGGAGTCAAAACCTTGGCGGATCCACTGAAGATAGGGCATTCGGGCTTGTTGCCAAAGCGGACGGTGGAGTACTTGTCACTGGCCTTGCTACTTCTTCAAATTTCGACGTCGGAGGGAATTATGGCAGCAAAGACGCCTGGCTCATCAACTTAGATGCTAGTGGCCAATTAATTTGGGAAAAAAACCTTGGCGGAACACTCGATGACCGCTTCTTCGCTATTTTGGAACTGTCCGAAGGCGGCTACGCTTGTGCCGGCTATTCCTTTTCATCAAATAATGACCTAACTGGTAATTATGGAGAACAGGACATGTGGATAGTTCGCCTTTCCCCAGACTCGATTGAGGTTGACCTTGGTGCTGACACGATACTCTGTGCAGGGCAAGGAATAATACTTGATGCCGAACTTCAAAATGTAAGCTATCTATGGCCAGACGGCTCGACGTTACCCATATTTTTGGTTAGCAGTCCAGGAGAATATTGGGTAGAGGTAGATAAGCAAGGTTGTAAAAGCCGTGACTCGGTGTTGGTTGACTATGTTTCCGAAACACCTGTGAACATTGGTAATGATACGATTCTTTGCGATGGAGAGACACTAGTGCTTGACCCCGGCATCGCAGGTGCAGCTATCTTTTGGAAAAATGGGAGTACTGACCCTACCCTTCTCGTCCAGCTTCCCGGTATTTATTGGGTAGAGGTGAGCAAAGATGGTTGCGAATACCGAGATACCATCGAGGTAGATTTTACGACTGTTCCTTTCGAACTTGGAGAAAATTTATCGCTTTGCGAAGGAGAGACAGCTTCAATTGAAATTCCGTTGCAAAATGCCAGTTTTCTATGGCAGGATGGCTCAACAGCCGGCAATTTTACCATCACCAGCCCGGGGTTGATTTGGGCAAAAGTTACTCAGGGTGGCTGTAGCCGCTCAGACTCAACAGAGGTTATTTATCAGCAAGGCCCAATAGACCCTTTGCCAGACTATAGTTTTATCTGCGAGAATGAAGGACTTTGGTTGAATGCACGATTTGAAGGCGCAACCTATAGCTGGCAGGATGGCTCAACAGAGCATAATTTCAAAGCCGTCCGTCCAGGCAACTACTGGGTTCAGGTTCAAATAGGGGGCTGCATTTTTGAGGATGAAGTTGAACTTAGCGCTTGCGAACTTTGCCTGTACATACCTAATGCCTTCTCACCAAACGGCGATGGTATCAACGATGATTTTCGGGGATTCCCTGCTTGTGAAATTAGCAACTATCAGCAGTTTGTCTTCGACCGATGGGGCAACTTGATTTTTCAGAATAACCTGCCAGGCACTGGCTGGGATGGTGATATTAGGGGCATCAAAGCACAGCAAGGTGTCTTTGGGTACCGCATTGAGTTTGATTATTTGAACAACGGCGAGACTGAACACCAAGTTAGACTTGGGACTGTTAGCCTTCTTAGATAGAAGTGAAATTGCATAAAAAAAGAGGCACCTGTTTGCACAAGTACCTCTTTTTCAATCATTTATGACTAATCTGCTTATCGTGCAGCTGTCAATTTTACTTTAAGGTCAAACTCATCGTAGATGGTTTTGTCGCCAAGCCCATCGAAAAAGCTCCCTGAACCATAGCGGACGTCAAAATCAGAACGGTCAATCTTGATATCGCCAGTTGCTACAATTTTGCCACCGTCTGCCTCATTCAAGAGTGCATCAAATTTCACTTCTTTAGTGGTAGATTTGATTGTAAGGTTACCCGTAATCTTGTACTCTCCTGGCTTTCCCCTTGGAACAACTTTCGTGATGACAAACTTAGCAGATGGGAATGTGGACGCTCCAAAAAAGTCGTCCGACTTCAAATGGCCTTCGAGCTTTCCTGCCATGTCGCCCTGCAGGTCAAGGCACTTGATTGTTGTCATGTCAATTTCAAAAGACCCACCAGAAAAGAATCCTTTTTCATCGTAAGTCAAAAGCCCGTTTTTGATATTGACAACTCCATTATGTTGTCCTGTAACCTTGTATCCCGTCCATTGAACATTGCTATTGAGGGTGTCAACCTTGAGAGACGCACCAGTTTTAACAGTAAATGCCAAGCCAGCAAAAGCAAGAATTACAAACAAAAAAGCAGAGAATGCATTGAATTTTTTCATAAAAATCTAAGAATTGAAAAGTGAAAGAATTAATTGGTGTATATACATGAATCTCAATAACACAGACTCATGGCAATGGTTTGAAGATGAGTCTTAATTAAATCTTAAAATCAGCCTCTAAATTTATCAAGCAGCTCATTCAAAGTCACTACCTCACTATTGCTAAGACGATTTGAAAAAATCTCGACTAGGCCATCCATCCTTTCACTTGCAATTTTTAGAAGCTCCAAGCCCTCATTTGAGATGATAACTTCTGCGCGGCGATTATCGTGGTCGCATTTTGCTTTTAACACCAAGTTTTTAGAAATCAATTTATCTACCAACCTTGAAGCATTGGAGGTTTTATCAATCATACGCTCTGTCAGTTCTTTTATACTACCAGGAGTGGGGTGCATTCCCCGTAAAATCCTTAAAATGTTGAATTGATGTGCAGAAATACCCAAGGACTTCAATTCTTGAGTAGTGGCATAAGAAAGCCATGAACTTGTAAAAAGAATGTTCACATGTGCTTTTACATATTCATTGGCAAAACTCTTCTGTTTAATTTCATCTTCAATCCGCATAAAAATTGATTTAAGAAAAATTCTATAGACAAAGGTAAACCTAGCTTTTCAACCGTCTCGCATTTCTATAAAAAAGCCAAATTATAGCGTTTGTGTTTATTCTGGTATGAATTTTACAGTTTTCCTGATTGATGAGCTATCAAAATAATGCCTAATCTTGCCCATTCTTATTTCAGAATTTACTAATGCAAATGATATTTTCGAGCCTGACTATGCTATTTTGGGGATTGATTTTCATTGTATTCTATGCCTATCTCGGCTATGGAATATTTCTTTTTGGTGTTGTCAAAATCAAACGTTTATTACAAAAAACCAAGCAACAGCAATTTAGCGATGCTGACCTTCCCGAGGTAATTTTTATTGTTGCAGCTTATAACGAAGAAGATTATATCGTTGAAAAAATCAAGAATTGCCTGCAATTCGACTATCCGATCGATAAAATTGAATTTTGGTTTGTAACTGACGGTTCGACTGACAAAACACCTCAGCTTGTTGAGCAATACCCTACCCTAATTGGCCAAATTGTAAGGCTGTTTCACAGCCCTGAAAGAAAAGGTAAAATAGCTGCTGTTGAGCGAGTGATGGCTTTTGTCAAATCACCAGTTACCATTTTCACCGATGCTAATACTGATGTAAACCCGCAAGCAATCCGAAATATAGTTCGACACTACGCCGACCCAAAAGTAGGAGCAGTTGCCGGCGAAAAACGTATTTCTATTGGAGAAAAAGGAGATGCATCTGGTGCTGGCGAAGGTATTTACTGGAAATACGAATCACTGCTGAAAAAATGGGATTCAGAACTTTATTCAGCGATTGGGGCTGCAGGTGAACTGTTTTCTATCCGAACGGAACAATATCGTCACGTTCCCCAAGACACGCTGATTGAAGATTTTGTGATGACAATGGGCATTGCCATGCGAGGGTACAAGATTGTTTATGAACCTGATGCGTATGCCGTGGAATCTTCAAGTGCATCAATTTCAGAAGAGTTAAAGCGGAAAATCAGGATAGCAGCGGGTGCATTGCAAGCTACATGGCGGTTGCGTGGGCTTCTAAATCCATTCAAACACGGCATTCTCAGCTTCCAATATTTTTCACATCGTGTATTGCGCTGGACTATCGCTCCATTGGCATTGCCTATTATCTTTCTAGTCAACATTTATCTATCCTTCAATGGGCTAACAATCTATAAAATATTGATGATTTGCCAAATCTGCTTCTATTTATTTGCAACACTTGGTTACTTATTTGAACAGAAACAATTGAAAATCAAGGCCTTTTTTGTCCCCTACTACTTTTGTGTGATGAATTACGCCATGTACCGAGGCTTCTTCAGGCTCATTGGAGGTCGTCAATCTGTTGTTTGGGAGAAGTCTAAACGGGCATCCTGACAATATCATTTCCACTTTTTCAAATTTGAACTACCGCGCTTTGTGCGGTTAACTTTTTATTTTTTAAATAAATATGGTTGAGAAAATATTGAAGGAGTAATATTTAGAGAAATAATTACACTTATTTGTTTCTAAACCAAAAACTTGATTTATCTTTGTTCAGGATTTAGACCGCATAAAACATTGATTATCAATGAAAAAACAAGCAAGCCATCGTAAACACAACTATCCGGATGCTGACCTGCACTTGCAAGTCATGGAACGCCTTCGATACGCTCATCGTGACTTAGAATATTTTGAGCAGTACAACTATGACGTTGAACGAATGAAGAAACTCAAAGCCCTAGCAGACCGGTTTCGTGACTTACCGGATGATGATGAACTTGTTGGTGAGCAGATGATTTTATCAGAAAAAAAATATAAAGCTAGCGCAGACTTACAAGCTTCTATCCGTAGCCTGATGACTAGGGTGAAACTTAAAATCAATAACCGAAGTGGTCGCTATCGAAAATTTGGTGCAACTAAATTGGGAGATTTAACCGATGCACAATTGATTTTTTGTGCCCGCCGAGTAGTACGTGTTGCTCGCCAGCAAATTGACTTTTTGGATGATGTAGGTGTGAATGAAAAAGTCTTGCACAGGATTACTGATGCCTGCCAAATTTTTGAGAATGCAGTCAACCTGCAACAAGACAAAGTCGCAGACCGAGATATTGGTGTTGAGCGAAGGGTAGATTTTGGAAACGAGCTCTATGATGAACTGGTGGTATTATGCAATATTGGTAAAGACATCTGGGCTGACACCGATAAATTGAAATACGAAAATTACTGCCTTTACGAAAGTAACAATGACCAAAAGATAGCCCGAAAAGAAAGATTAGAAAAGTTAGCCAAAGTGGAAGGTTGAGCAGGGCAGCAACTGCCACCCTACCCTGTTCATACTAATTCAGCATTTCATAAATACCGGCGATGCCTTGGCCTCCGCCAACGCATGCTGTTACCATTCCATATTTTTGATTTCTTCTGCGCATTTCATTGAATAACTGGGTGGAAAGTTTCGCTCCAGTGCAACCCAGCGGATGCCCAAGAGCCACTGCCCCGCCATTTACATTTACGATATCTGGATCCAAATGCGCCTCTTTGATTACGGCCATTGCTTGCACCGCAAATGCCTCATTTAATTCTATTTGTTGAATATCATCCAACTTTAGGCCACCCTGCCTTAATGCCTTAGGGATTGCAGCGCATGGGCCGATGCCCATGTACAGTGGCTCTACACCTGCCACTGCGCAAGAAACTAGCCTTGCGATGGGGGTCAGGTTTAGTTGTTTCACCAAATCACCACTCATAACAAGAACAAATGAGGCACCGTCAGAAGTTTGCGAAGAATTACCCGCCGTTACTACGCCGCCATTTTTGAAGGCAGGCCGGAGTCTTGCAAGCCCTTCCATGCTGGTGTCCAGTCGAACTCCTTCGTCCGTGTCCACCACATTATTTTTTTCTTGGCGCTTGTTGTTTTCAACAAAAACCTCTGGCACTATCACAGGTACAATTTCATCTTTGAACTTGCCCTCTGCAATCGCTTTTCCCGCTTTTTGGTGTGATTTAACAGAAAACTCATCCGCCATCTCCCGAGTGATTCCCCATTTACTAGCCACTGCCTCTGCTGTGTTGCCCATCCCGGTCACATACTCTGGTGTTGAAATAGCCACCGAATAACTGGGAGCGAGTTTATAACCTGTCATCGGTATCATGCTCATGCTTTCGGTTCCTCCGGCAATGTAACACTGCCCCATTCCCGCTCTGATTTTTACCGTAGCGATGGCAATAGTCTCCAAGCCTGAGGCACAGTAACGGTTCACGGTCATGCCCGGCACGGAAATGCCTAAAGCCCTTAAAGAAATCTGCCGGCCAACTTGTAAGCCTTGCTCACCTTCGGGGTTTGCGCAGCCGACAATAAGGTCATCCACCAAAGCAGGGTCAAGTTCAGGGGTGTTCTTTAGCAAATACTGTATTACTTCTACTGCCAAATCGTCGCTCCGGAAGTTGCGAAAACCACCTTTTTTTGCTTTGCCAACGGCAGAACGATAGGCTTTTACGATATATGCGTCTTGCATTTTTTTTAGATTTTGATTTTTAAAAGAAGACAATCGTTGTGTTTGTCTAGTTACGAAGCGGTTTGTTGTTTGTGAGCATATATTGAATTCGTTCCAACGTTTTTTGCTCTCCGCACAGACTTAAAAATGCCTCCCGTTCCAAATCTAGCAAGTACCGTTCACTTACTTTTTGCTCACCGGTCAGGTCGCCGCCACATAGAACGAAAGCAATTTTTTTCGCAATTTTGATGTCATGTTCGGAGGCATAGTTTCCGAGTTTCAGCTCATTAGCGGCAACATAAAGTGCCGCCAATCCACCTCGCCCAAGTACTGTAACATCTTGGCGTTCAATGGGTTGGATATAATTATTGGCTAGTTCCAGCACTTTTTGTTTTGCATCCGCAATATTCCGCATGGCGTTCACGGCTACGCTGTCCTTTTTATGTTGCAAATAGCCCAAGTTAAATGCTTGCGGTGCTGAGGTTGCCACGGATGCCAGTGCAATCGTCTTGAATTTTTCAATCAAAGTCGGTATTTGAACATCACCTTCGAAGTACGAATCACTGGCTCGGAGCGCCAATTCTTTGGTTCCAGCGCCACCAGGTAACAGTCCGACGCCAACTTCGACCAGTCCAATATAGCTTTCCGCTGCGCAAACAGCAGCATCGCAATGCATGATGGTTTCGCAAGCCCCACCAAACACATAGCCTTGCGTAGCAGCTACCACTGGAATGCTGGAATAACGACAGCGCATCACCGTGTTTTGGAACATTTTCACGGCAAAATCGAGTTGCTCCCATTCCTGTTCATAAGCCATCATGGCCACCATCATCAGATTGGCGCCGACGGAGAAGTTTTTTGCATTGTTGCCAAGGACAAGACCCTTCCACTCACCCTCTTCTGCTATTTTGATGGCGTCATTGATGCCACGAAGCACCCCTTCACCCATGGTGTTGGCCTTGCTCTGGTATTCTAGGCAAAGTACGCCATCTCCAATATCATACAGGGTAGCATCAGGGTTTTGGTAAACAGGTTTTTTGTCCCGGTAATTTTCCAAAATCACGAAGCTCGCTGTGCCGGGCACTTCCTTGTAGGCTTTTGATTTTATGTTGTAATAAAACAGTTTGCCAGCCTCACGCTTATAAAAGCGTTCGTTGCCAGCAGCTAGCATTTCTTTCACCCAGGGAGCAATTGTCTCGCCTTGTTTCTCCGCCAAATCAATGCCCTCCCGAAGACCGACGGCGTCCCAGTATTCGAATGGCCCCAAGTCCCAGGCAAAGCCTGCCCGCAGTGCATCATCAATACTATAAAGGTCATTGGCGATTTCGGGGATGCGGTTGGATACATAGGCAAACAACCCGAGCAGCGACCTGCGAACCAATTCACCACCTTTATCTTCGGCAGAGAAAACAGCCTTCACCCGCTTCGGCAAGTCATCTATTTGCTTCGCAACTCCAATACTCGGTAGGTTAGGCTTCGGATTTAGTCCGTATTCCAACGTTTCAAGGTTCAAAGCGAGGATTACAGGTTTGCCCTTTTCATCCTTTTCTCCAGTTTTCTTATAAAAGCCCTGTCCTGTTTTGTTGCCTAAGAATTTGTTCTCCAACAAAAAGTTGAGGTATTTCGGGATATTAAAAGCGCCAGCCTGTTCGTCGTTTGGACAGTTGTCCTTGATGCCTTGAATTACCTTGGCCGCTGTATCGTGCCCAACCAGGTCGCCTAAGCGGAATGTTCCCGTATTTGGTCTTCCAATTGCAGGACCTGTGAGGGCATCCACCTCTGTTATGGAAAGGCCAATTTCAGTAGCTAATTGGTAAATCTTGGCCATAGCATACACCCCTACTCTGTTTGCAATGAACGCAGGAGTGTCCTTCGCCAGAACAGTTTGCTTGCCAAGGTAAACATCTCCATATTTTA
>JAHEAS010000603.1 GCA_024642645.1 Saprospirales bacterium
TACAGTTTATGCTTGCAAATTCTGTCTTCAAGGAGCATTATTTCCAGGCCAGTGCGGTAGGAGTGCAGGGCAATATTGAGTTGGCACTTTCACCAAAGTTGAATAGAGAAGGAAAGAAAAAACCGATTAGGTCATTTTTACAGCTGTCGCCTGGCATTTCATTGATTGGCTTTCGTTACGAACATCCAAAAGACGATGTAAATGACATTATCGTTTTAAACAAAAGCCAAAGTATCTCACCAAATATAGGGGCGAGTTTGTTTTTTGAGTTGAAACTTTCACCGCTGCTAACCATTGCACCCACAGCAGGCTGGCGATATTACTACCAGCTTCAATGGAAAGGGCTAACTGAAATTGTTTCGAAAGGCAAAATGATAGGCACCTACGACCGCACTAATTGGAAGCAGCTGAATTTCGGGTTGCGGGTCAGTCTTGATTTAAAATGAGGAATAAGTATGCAGCTCCAATGTGCACTATTCTGCAAGCGCCACTTTCTCATTCTTCTTAGGTAAAAGCACCCAAAGGCGGCCGTAATGGTGCAGGTTGGACGCCAAAGTTTGGCCAAGCGCACCATTACCGCAATAAACATCCACATGTCCTGCCCCTTTAATTGCTCCTCCTACATCTTGTGGAAGTAAAATCTTGTACTCATGGTGTGTGATTTTACCGTCTTCATAAACTGGTAAAGCAGCCAGTACAACGCTTCCCAATGGGAAATAACGAGAATCAGCGGCAATGGAAATCGTCTCCATAAGAGGCACATTTGCCGAACCTTTTGCAAGTCCTACTTTGGGTTCAAAAAATGTGTAGGATGGGTCGTAGTGAAGCACACTGTCTATTTTTCCAGGGTTTTTCATCAAAAACCGTTTGATGCCTTCTGGAGAGAGATTTCTAAGCGAGAGGTCTTTTCTGTTTCTAAAAAAACGCTGGATATTGCGGTAGCGGTGGCCATTTTCTCCTGCATACCTAAAAATAGCACGTTCTTTTGTGTCCAAAAATTCCACTGTTCCGGAGCCTTGCAATTGCATGAAATAAATATCCAGTGGATTGGAGGCGAATGCTAGTTCAAGGTTGAGATTATCCAATGCTCCCTGTTTCTCAATTTTCTGACGGCTTGGTAGCTTACCTTTCCAAGCTTTCGGAAAAGCGTAAATTGGATATTTGAAAGTAGCATCCTTGTACTTTTTCACCTTTAAAACCGGTGTAAAATAACCAGTGAAATAGACATTCCCCAATTGGTCATCACCCCATGTTTGGTAGGGGTCAATATATTGATTCAGGTCATTGGGCTGCGTGCCCGAACGTTGAATCAGCAATTCGAGTACCTCTTTAAGGTCTCCGTAGGTCACTTCAAGGTTTCCTATCTTACGAGAATCAGTCAGGTTGCTTTTCTCCAACACATGCATTTGGTGCTGAAGTGAAATTTTCACATCTTCGGTGAGTACTGGAAAACCCAAGTCCTCCCAAGTAGATTTCGTGAATACACTGTCCATCGTCTCTGAGGCAATGAATTTACCATTCTTATTGATGGTGGCATATACTTCTGTGGGAAGCTCTAAGCAGGTAGATGCTGGGTGGTTTTTGTTGCTTGAAAAATTAAAAAAGAAAATACAAGCACAAATTAATGCTGTGGCCGAAGTGGCCTTTTTAAAATTGTTCATGGGAAAAAAACTAGGGATGCCAAAATCGACACTTCCATTTCCTAAAAATTTATCATCGCTAGGAGTTATCGGAAATGAATCTTTTTTACATACGTCCCTTTTGCTGAAATGTTGTGTAGTGATGTTCATAGTAATGTTGGTAAAAAGGTGTCGCTTCTCAAACTAAAAACATCAGAACGAGCATAACTTTAATTTTGTTGACTGAACACATGAAATATTTTTTTACAACTATCTAATAATCAATCATTTAAGAAAAGTACAACTAAATTTAATAGTAATAACAAGTGGGCTTACGAGTTATTCGTCTCAAAAGGTTAGAATTTTCCCAAATAATATTTCGTAACACAACAATTCCAGCAAGACGCCTTCGTCAGCTTATGTGGTTAAAATTTCCGTTCATATTTACCACCCAATTCTTGATTGTCTTTGTCCAAAGGCATCAAAGTCACGAAATCAAGCTAGCTTTGTCCGCCCTTTTATGGCAAAAAACACCGTTCTTTCATTCAAACAGAACCAGCAAAATGAAGAAAATACTCGTCGCCAACCGTGGTGAAATCGCCCTAAGAGTGATGCGCACAGCTCATCAGATGGGCATAAAAACGGTCGCTATTTACTCAGAAGTGGACCGGCGTTCTCCCCATGTTCTATTCGCCGATGAGGCTGTTTGCATTGGGCCGCCTCCCAGCAACCAATCCTATTTGCTAGGCAACAAAATCATTGAACACGCCAAGGCACTTGGCGTCGATGGCATACATCCTGGCTACGGTTTCTTGAGTGAAAATGCTGCATTCGCCAGAGCGGTGACCGATGCTGGCATCCGTTTTATAGGTCCATCTCCGCACAGCATCGAGGTAATGGGCAGCAAGCTGGCAGCCAAGGACGCTGTTCGGCATTTCAACATCCCAATGGTTCCTGGTACAGATGGTGCCATCGACAATGTAGAAGAAGCGATTAAAGTGGGTAGAGAAGTCGGCTACCCGCTGCTGGTTAAAGCATCTGCGGGCGGTGGTGGCAAGGGGATGCGTATCGTCGAAAACGAAGGAGAATTGGCGAGCCAAATGGAGCGGGCCATCAGCGAAGCTCAAAGCGCCTTCGGAGACGGTTCGGTTTTTATCGAAAAATACATTGGTTCACCTCGTCACATCGAGATTCAAGTGCTGGCGGATACCTTCGGAAACACGGTCCATTTCTTTGAACGAGAGTGCAGTGTGCAGCGCCGCCATCAGAAAGTTGTGGAAGAAGCGCCAAGCTCTATCCTCACCCCACAGGTGCGGGCAGCCATGGGCGCCGATGCCGTGAAAGTAGCACTGGCTTGCCAGTACACGGGCGCTGGTACGGTTGAGTTCCTAGTTGACGAGCACCTGAATTACTATTTTCTGGAAATGAATACCCGCCTCCAGGTGGAGCACCCTGTGACGGAAATGATTTCGGGAGTTGACCTTGTTGAGCAGCAAATACGGGTAGCAAGGGGTGAAAAATTGGCTTTTTCACAAGAAGATTTAAGCATCACTGGCCATGCCGTG
>JAHEAS010000042.1 GCA_024642645.1 Saprospirales bacterium
CCCCCGCCCCACGGAGGGCTACCCCTACCTCGAAAGCTATATGGCCGACAACGACTTGGCGCTTGGCAGGCTGCTGCATTTTCTCAGCCGGACGCCCTACTGGAAGAACATGCTCGTGGTGGTGACGGAGGACGACCCGCAGGGCGGCATTGACCATGTGGATGCACACCGCTCGGTGCTGATGATGGCGGGGCCTTACGTGAAGCGGGGTTACGTGTCGCATACCCACGCCAATTTCGGCAGCTTGCTCCGGCTGATTTATACCCTGACGAACGCTGGCTTCGTGAACCACTACGACCTGACAGCCAGCCTGCTCACCGACTTTTTCACCGACCAGCCAGACTTCACGCCGTACACGCTGGAGCCGTCCGATACGCGGATTTTTGACCCGCAAAAGGCGATGGACGTTTACCACAAGACATTTGACTGGGAGAAAATCAAGCGGGGGCCGAAGCTGGACGACGAGGGGGAGCAGCGGAAATCGTTTTATGAGCAGCAAGAAAAGGGCAATTGACCCTAATTTACGATAGGGTCAATTGCACGCTTATTCCCTTTAAAATCAATTATTTCAACCGACACCACCCCTGAAGGCAAAAACAGCGTTCGGGACGACTGCGACAAAAATCCCTGGCCGTAGGATGCCTCTACCCGCATGGTACGCCCGTCGCCAAATTTTAAAATGGCAGCGAAATCGTTGGGCAGCAGGGCGATGGTTTCGAGTTTTTTTGCAGCTTTGAAGACCTGCAATTTGCCCTTGTTTTGGCCGGAGGCCACCAACAAACTGCCATCACCACCTTTTACGGCGGCTAGGCTTTTGGCATCACCGGGGATGAAAACCCCACTTTCCTTCATGGAAACTGGGGTGAAATTCCCCTTGCCGTCGCCGAGCAGCACCAGCCCGTTCATGGCATCATGGCGGCCCATGCCCACCTCTGTGCCAAAGTCATTGCCGGAAAGCAGCAGGTCAGGATTGCCGTCGCCATTGAAATCTTCGGCCAAGATGCCGTTCACGGGCGCCATTTGTGCCGCCATTGGTAGCTCGTGCAATTGGAACTTGCCAGCCCCAAGGTTCTCCAGATAGCTGGTAGCAAACCAATTGGCTTTTAAAACAAGCGGGTGGGCGTCGGGGAAATTATCAATCACCGACTGCATTTTCGCCACGCCAAGGTCAGCGTGGCGGGAGTATTTTCCTTTGAGTTTGACCACCTGCTTTTCCATGTCCAGCCTTCCAAAATAGGGAAATTCGACCCAGTCACCTTTCAGGTCGGGGAAAAAAGTGGAAGGAATGGCATCCATCGAACCATTGCCGTCAAAATCGGCGGCGTACACGGCCGAGTAGCGTTGATCGTCTGCCTTGAAGAGCGAGTTTTTGCCCATGTTGCCCATCACGTAATCCATGTCGCCGTCCATGTCGAAGTCGGCAGCGACGATGCTGTTCCACCAGCCAGTCGAATTCGGAATGCGAATAGCGGACTGCGGATTGAAAAAACCTTTTTCATTTTTAAAAAAAGTCAGCGGCATCCACTCCCCGGCCAACAGAAGGTCCACCCAGCCGTCGTTGTCGAAATCGGTCCAAAGGGCGTCGCAAACAAGGCCAAGGTCTTTCAGTCCAGGGGCATCGTCGGCGAGGCTGAACTTTATGCTGCCTGTTTGGCTGTCGTTGCGAAGGAGGTAGCTGCTGACAGGTTTTGGGTATTCCGTGGGGTGCATCCTGCCGCCCACGAACATGTCGAGGTCGCCGTCATGGTCATAGTCGGCGGCACGGGCGCAGGAGCCGCTCTTGCCGAAAATGGGCAGGGCATTTTGGGCCAACAGGAACTGGCCGTTCACGTTCAGGTAAAGCCTATCTTGGTAAACGTTGCTGTCCACTGAGAACTCGTTGCCGCCGCTGACGAGGTACAAATCGTTGTCGTTGTCGTTGTCCACGTCGAGGAGCAGCACGCCGAGCTCTTCCTCCAGCTTGGGCTTTTCAGTGTCCTGAAATAGGTTTTGCTGGGTAAAACCGCTTTGCCCGCTCTGGTTTTGGACGAAAAAACTGCCCCTGAAAAAATGGGAACCACCGACGTAAAAATCATCGAGGCCGTCACCATTCACATCGCCCACTGCCAGGCCAGGCCCATATTGTGAGAGTTTGTGCGGCAGCAGGCGTTGGACGTTGAAGTCAATAAAATCGCTGTCGCGTTGGGTGTAGTTGACACCGAGTTGCGTGGTCATGTCAACAAAAAGTGGCGTCGAGGGAGGAGTTGGCTGATTAACCGAAGCCGGTTTTGCGTTGTCAAATTTTACTTCCAACACCTGATTGGCGGCCACATTTTTCAACACCTCCGTCCGGCCTGTCGGCCAAGTAATCCTCACGCTGTCCACCATCGTGGTCGAATCCAAGCCAAAATGCAGCCCATTTTCCACCGAAGAAAGATAGCCGCGGTAGGGCGAGTTTTCACCGTACTGCATTTTACCTTTTTTAGTGAAAACCGCTGCGGTTGCGCCAATTCCATTGGGGTTCCCTTGTGCTCCGGCAAACTTGATTTTTAGCCAATTAGCCTGTTTGGGATGGTTTTCAA
This sequence comes from Saprospirales bacterium, assembly GCA_024642645.1. Classification (GTDB taxonomy): domain Bacteria; phylum Bacteroidota; class Bacteroidia; order Chitinophagales; family Saprospiraceae; genus UBA6168. The sequence continues at coordinate 2,562 of JAHEAS010000042.1, forward strand.
GCAACTGGTTTTTAAAGATAAAGGCGCTGTCGTTGATGTTGTTGACGACATAATCGAGGTCGCCATCGTTGTCAAGGTCGGCATATGCTGCACCATTGGAGAAAGAGGGCTGGGTGAAGCCCCATTCGGCAGAGACGTCCTTGAAACTCGGGATAGCTGTTCCGTCGTTTTGAAAAGCATAGTTGTGGATTTTCACCACGGGTATTTGCTCCAAGAGTGTCTGTCGGTCCACCAAGTTTCCTGCCATTTGGTGGTAGTCCACGAAGTCCCGGTTGGTTACGTCCTTCGGAAAACCATTGGTGACCATGAGGTCCCGGTCGCCGTCGTTGTCGAAATCGGCGGCGAGGGGTGACCAGCTCCAATCGGTGCCGGCGATGCCTGACAGCATGGATATTTCGCTGAAAACAAGGTCGTCGGAATCAGGGCATTTCCCTTGGTTTAATTGGAAACTGTTGCGGACGTACTGGTACTGGTAGCGGTAGTGGTCGTTGTTTTGGTTGTTGGTGTAATTATTCGGGGAAAGCATGGTCTTCCGACGGAAATTATCAGCTGGCAGCATGTCCACAGCCACCACGTCGGGCAGGCCGTCGTTGTTCAAATCAGCCACGTCGTTACCCATGGCGGAGTAGGAAGTGTGCTTAAAGTAAGTGGCCGATTTGTCCGTGAAAGTACCATCTCCGTTGTTCAGCCAGAGCAAGTCATTGGTAAGGTAATCGTTGGTGACGTAAATATCCTGCCATCCGTCCCGGTTGATGTCGCAGATGCTGACGCCGAGGCCGAAGCCTTCGATTTGGATGCCCGCAGCTTTGGAAACATCCGAAAAAACCGGGTGGCCAGCTTCCCCCACTCCATCATTGCGGTAGAGCTTGTCCGTACGCCTGGAGGAGCCGTCGGTGATTTTGGGTCGGTACCTGTTCGGTAGTTTCTGGCGGTCCATTTCGTTGACGAGCAGGTACATGTCGAGGTCGCCGTCGTTGTCGTAATCAAAAAAGGCGGCGTTCGTGGTATAGGAGGTATCGGCGATACCGTATGCTGCAGCCATTTCTTTGAAAACGGGCTTGGCGCCTTTGCCAGCCTGCCCTTGGTTCACATAAAGCAGGTTCGCCCTTCTGGCACCTGTTCCGTAAGTAGTGGCACAAACATAAAGGTCGAGCCAGCCGTCGGCGTTGATGTCCACCACGGCCACACCAGAACACCACCTATCTTTCCCTCCCACACCGGCAGTTTCGGTGATGTCCTCGAACTTGAAGTCTTTTTTGTTCAGGTAGAGTTTGTTGTCCGCCATGTTGCCCGCAAAGAATAGGTCTTGCAGACCGTCGTTGTTGAAGTCGCCTACCCCTACCCCACCGCCGTTGTAAACGTACTCGTAGGTCAATACATTAAAGGTGTCGCTATCTATAATCCGGTTAGAAAACAAGACACCGGAATCGGCTGCAGGGATTTGCCGAAACAAAGTAGTTTCATTTTTGCAGGCAACCAACGAAGCGAGGAAGGCAGTAAAAATGAGGTAGTGATAGTTTCTCATGTCGAAGGTTTGCACGGTTAACTTATGGAAAACGAAGGTAGAAATCCTATTGATTTTTGCGAAAAAGCCTTAGAACCTTTACACTACTATTTCATTGTTTATGAAAAATAATATCTCCAACTTACTGATTCACAGTATAAATAATGGATTGTGTATTTTTTACAAAATATACTTCATTGATAAATTTTTTTAGAAAGAAAAAAGAAAATATCTTGGCGTCCTGATTATCCATGAGCCTTACCAAATTATTTTGACCTGACTGTTTGAAACCCTTTTGAAGATAACGTCTATTTTTTAGCGCCGTATTATTTCTTAAACCACCTTTTGGTAATTTTTTAAAGAGGAGCAGATGGCCTCTTTGGGTATATTTTTCTTTTCACTAATTAAACTTTTTGGTAATTATGAAGCAAACTTTTTTACTCACAGTCCTTACCATGCTGTTAGGTGCAAATTTGTACGCACAGCAACGAGTAACGGGCAGCGTCTCTGACGCAAGTGGCTCCTTGCTCATTGGAGCTACAGTACAAGTAGTGGGGACCAGCGCGGGCACCATCACAGATATTGATGGGGCTTTTGAATTGAATGTTCCGGACCTCAACGCTGTACTGACGATTTCCTACACAGGCTACCAGTCGCAGGATGTACCCTTGAATGGCCAGAACTCCGTCAGGATTGTCCTTCAAGAAGGCCTCAATCTAAACGAGGTAGTGGTCACTGGCTACTCAGTTGACACCAGAAGAAGTACACCCGGCTCTGTGTCCACGGTGGATTCGAGGGCGCTTCAAGTCTCCCCTTCGGGAAACGTGGAGCAGCAGTTGCAAGGCCGTGTGGCCGGTGTAACGGTGATTACAAACGGACAGCCCGGCACAGAAAGCCAGGTTAGGGTTAGGGGTTATGGCGCACTTTCTGGCAACGCACCGCTTTATGTGGTTGATGGTGTGCCAGTTGGCTCCACCGACTTCCTTTCACCAGATGACATTGAGACTACAACGGTACTGAAGGATGCCACTGCCGCTTCCATCTACGGTGCAAGGGCAGCCGGTGGCGTAATTGTTTACACCACCAAAAAAGGCAAAAAAGGCGCTAGGAAAATGAAGGTGACCTACGACGGCTCTGTTGGTGTGACTACACCCGGTACAGGAGCAGGCATTCTGAACCCACAGGAGCAGGCCGACTGGACTTGGGCGGCTATTCGCAACGCAGCTATTCAAAATGGAACTACCCCTGATTATAGCCACCCACAGTACGGCACAGGCTCTACTCCAGTACTGCCAGATTATCTTTTGGTCGGCGGCAACAAGGGAGTCATTGGAACTGTCAACTTAACCGAAGAAGCAAAAAATTACAATGTAGATCCAGAGGCGGGCAGTATCTATCAAGTGGTAAAAGCCAACAAAGCAGGAACCGATTGGTATGATGCCATCACCCGCAATGCTTTGCTGAACCGCCATAACCTTGGCTTTTCGGGAGGCGGCGAGAATAGCCGCTACTATGTAGGCATGGGTATGCAGGAGCAAGAGGGCATCCTGCTCCACCAAAAATTCTCCCGTTACACATTCCGGGTAAATACCGAGTTCGACCTGCTGCCAAAACTGCGCATCGGCGAGAACATCCAAACAACTTATCGCGCTGCCCGCTTACTGTTGGGTGATGGCGGTGGCAGTGGTTCTTCTGACGATGAAAACGTAGTACTTGATGCATCCAGGATGTCGCCTATCATCCCTGTTTACGATGAGTTTGGAGGCTACGCCGGTACGGCAGTGCAAGGCTTTAACAACGCTGCCAATCCTGTTGCTAACTTGGACGGACAAAAGAACAACAGAGCCTTTGGGGTAGGCGTATTTGGTAATGTTTACGCAGAATTGGAGCCTGCCAAGGGTTTTGTGATTCGCACCAGCTTTGGTGGGGATTATAGCAATTTCAGCTCTATTGGTTACAGCAGGCGTACTTACGAAAACCAAGAGAACAACGGCTCGTTTGGTTTTTCACAAAATAATTTCTATCGCAGCTCTTGGGTTTGGACCAATACGGCAAACTACAGGAAACAATTTGGCATACACGGCATTGACGTATTAGTAGGCCAAGAGGCCCTGAACACGGGTACAAGCCGTGGCATGAGCGGTTCTGGTATCAATCCTTTCTCGCAAAGCCCTGACTTTGTTGGGCTGTCAAATGTTGAGTCCCGGGTAGTTAATGGCGGCCACAATGATGGCGTCAACTTCGCCTCCTATTTCGGTAGGTTGAATTATGACTTGAACGACAAGTACATCATCTCTGCGGTTGTACGCCGGGATGGCTCCTCCCGTTTTGGTGCAGAAAACCGTTACGGTACTTTCCCTGCTGTTTCAGCAGCTTGGCGTTTGTCTTCCGAACCCTTCATGGAAGGTATGAAGGATGTTTTTGACGACCTTAAAATTCGGGCGGGCTACGGCATCATGGGCAACTCAAACAACGTTGACCCAAACAACCAATACAGCTTGTTTGGCACCAGCCTTGATGCTTCCAGTTATGACATCAATGGTACCAATGGTAGTGCAGTAGCAGGTTTTTACCGTACCAGGATTGGCAACCCATTGGCAAAATGGGAAAAGGCCATCACACAGAACATAGGTATTGATGCCTTGTTGTTCAATGGCAAATGGGACATAGGCGTGGAGCTCTGGAAAAAAGAAACACAAGATCTTCTTTTCCAAGTACCCGTTACGGTACAGTCTGGCTTTTTTGCCAGCGCACCATCTGTGAACATTGGTAAAATGGAAAACAAGGGCGTTGATTTCAGCATTGTCAACAAAGCAAGGGTCAACAACGACTTTAGGTATGAAGTTACCCTGAACGGTGGCTTCCTGAGCAACAAAATCGTGGAACTGGCGCCGAACGTGAACAGTCTCCCGAACAACAGTGCCAACTATCGTGGCATTACGCCCGTGTTGAACCGTATTGGTGAGCCAATCTCCGCATTCTATGGCTACCAAGTTCAGGGTATCTTTGCCAATGCAGCCGAAGTGGACGGTGCAGCTACGCAAGAAGGAGCCGCACCTGGTCGTTTCCGTTTCAAGGACATCAACGGTGACAACGTGATTGACATAGATGACAGAACTACCTTGGGAAGCCCAGTACCTGATTTCACGGGTGGCCTTACCATCAAGTTGAACTACAAGCGTTTTGAACTTGAAGTATATTCCTTTGCTTCCATCGGAAATGAAATCTACAACGTATCGAGGGTGTTTACAGACTTCTATCCCCTGTTCCCTGGTGCAGCCATCAGCGACCGCGTGAAGGATTCTTGGTCTTTTGACAATCCTTCTGGTTCTATTCCACTGTTCGAAAATACTTCCAACTTCAGTACCAACACACAATCAAATTCCTTCTATGTGGAAGATGGTTCTTATTTCCGGGTACAAAACCTCACTTTGTCCTACTTCCTTCCTGACAACCTTGTGAATGGCTGGAACATGGAGCGGGTACGTGTTTTTGGAAGTGTCAACAATCTGTTGACCGTAACAGGTTACAGCGGCTTGGACCCAAGCGTTGGAGGTGCTGCTGATACCAATTTCGGTATCGACCTTGGCAACTACCCTATGACTCGTAGCTGGGTGTTTGGAGTAAGTGTTGGCTTCTAAAACCAAGTTTAAAGAAGCAATTTTAAAATTTAAACTTTTTAAAAGTGAAGTGAATCTATCAAAATGAGGATTCATTTTCACCAAACAAAATGTCTATCATGAAAAAATTTAGAATCTTAATATTGTCCTTTTTGACCCTTATCATTCTGGTAACGGCCTGCAAGGACAGCTTTCTGGATGTAGCCCCAACGGGCTCACTCAGCGAGAACGAACTTTCTTCCAAAGCTGGCTTGGAAGGTTCTTTGATTGCCTGCTACAGCATGATGCTTGGCCGTGGCAACGTTGACAATGCATTTTACAACGACGTATCCAACTGGTTTTGGGGCGGCGTGCTTGGGGGCGATGCCAACAAAGGCACCAATGCTGGTGACCAATCGCAGGTGAACGAAATCCAAGCTTACAGCGCCCAGACCACCAACCAGTCTGTTTTGACAAAATACAGCGCTTCTTACGAAGGTGTAGCTCGTGCCAATGCCACACTGAAATTGGTGCTAAAAGCACAAGAAGGTGTCTCCGAAGCAGACAAAACAAGGATTGCTGCGGAAGCAAGGTTCTTACGGGGCATGTACTACTTTGAGTTGAAGAAAAACTTCAACAACACGCCATACGTGGACGAAACATGGGACGAGGTGACACCCGTTAGCAACAATGCTGACCTATGGCCATTCATCGTGGCAGACTTCCAGTTTGCTTATGACAACCTGCCAGAAGTCCAAAGCGGTGCAGGAAGGGCCAACAAATGGGCTGCCGGTGCATTCTTGGGCAAGGCGTATTTGTTCCAGAAAAAGTATGCCGAAGCCAAGGCGTTGTTTGACGAGGTCATCACTAAGGGAGTCACCGCCAGCGGTGCACCTTATGCCTTGAACGCTTACTACGCCGATGCTTTCAATGCATCGAACGACAACAACAGTGAATCCGTTTTTGCTGCACAGGCTGCAGCTAATACCGGCACGGTGAACAACGCAAACCCGGCCTTGGTATTGAACTACCCGAACGGTTCATCTGGTCCAGAAAGACCAGGTGGTTGCTGCGGCTTCAACCAGCCCAGCTTCGATTTGGCAAACTCTTTCCGTACCAATGCCAATGGATTGCCGCTGCTCGATGGTTCCTATAACAGCCCAGCCAACAAACTCGTAGATGACAAGGGCCTAAGCAGCTCCGATTCATTCACGCCAGATGCTGGCAACTTGGACCCAAGGCTCGACCACGCCGTTGGCCGCCGTGGCATCCCTTACCTTGATTGGGGACCACACCCAGGTCTCGATTGGATTCGTGACCAAGATTATGCTGGTGTTTACTCACCTAAAAAATTAATCTACTACAAAGACGGTGGCGGTTCAGAGCACGACGCAAGTTCATGGACTCCCGGCTACTCTGCCGTGAACTACAACCTCATGCGCTTTGCCGATGTGTTGTTGATGGCTGCCGAGTGCGAAGTTGAACTCAACAACCTTGACAAAGCTCGGGAATATGTGAACATGGTAAGGACCAGGGCCAAGAACTCCCCAGTACTTACCGCTGCTGGAAGCCCGGCTGCCAATTACGTGATTAACAACTACACAGCTTTCGCAAACCAAGATGAGGCTAGAACTGCTGTTCGCTTTGAGCGCAGGCTTGAGCTTTCGGACGAAGGCCACCGCTTCTATGACCTAGTGCGTTGGGGCATTGCTGAGCCAACACTGAACGCTTATTTGGACCACGAAAGGCCATTAACCAATGCTCCTTTTGCTGGTGCAAGTTTCAAGGCAAACAAGAACGAATATTTGCCAATACCACAAAATGAGATTGACCTTCAGGGTGCAGATATTCTCATCCAGAACCCTGGCTATTAATCCACCGGAAATAGCTTAGGCTTCTTCAAATAAGAAAGGGTACCAGTAGCGAAATGCCGCCGCTGGTACCCTTCTTTTTTATGGGCCTCTCAGGTGTAAGCTTCTTTACAAAAACATGAGTTACCCCAATTATTTCTTGGTCAAATCATACTTCAACTTCCCGATTTCATACTTGAACTCGTCCTTGCTGCCCATATCGTCAATTTCAAAAAGCTGCAAGTGGTTCCCCTCAATCTTGAAGGCATAAAATTCGGGCGTCCGACCCTCCTTCGAGAGCATGATTTGATCGGCATGGACGTCCTCGGCCACGTAGTCAAGCAGCAGTTCGTAGCGATAGTAATCATCTAATCCGACCACCGTACCCTTCGGGTTGAACACCACCGACTTGCCGCCAAGGTCGTACTCCCCACCCACCAGCGTTGAGGCGATGACATTGAAGCCGGTGAAAGCATCGCCGAGGCGAACCATCGCCGTTGCATCGAGCTGGATGGAGCCGTCGGGCTGTGGCGTGAGGCTGTACTGATGCACCGTGGCGTTCATTGGGTCATAGACCTGTAGGCCGCCATCCTTTGAGCGCACGGTAAGCTGTTGCCCCTCGTGCCAGCCATAGCTCAGGTCAACGAGCCATTTCGTGCTGTCTTCTTGGTGAAAAATAGCTGCCGCCACATCACCAGTCTTTTCCGCTGCTTTCATCGGCGATTTGGTGCTTTGCAGCGACTGCCACCAAGTGTCGCTGACCCAATAACCTCCGAGGTTGTCGGGTATTTTGGCTTGTACAGTGTTGTTGCCGCTTGGGGCGTTATTGCAACTGCCTATCATAAAAAGCAGGGCGATAATTGGAAAAAATCTGTTTTTCATTTTTTGTAAATGCTTGATAATTAATTTTAAAACTAAAATTGCCCACATCTAGCTTTGTCATTCCTACGGAATGACAAAGCCGCTACGCAAACCGGTTGATGATGTTCTCAAACAGCTCCTGTTTGCCGCTGCGCTGCTTTGGCTCGCCGGCCTCGTTGGCGATTTTTGACAAGTCTTTTAGGGACAGTTTGCCCTTTTCAAAATCCTTCCCTTTCCCTTTATTGAAAGATGCGTAACGCTCCTCGCGCAGTCTCAGGTACTCCGACTTTTCCAGCACGGCATCGGCGGCTAGCAAGGCCCGTGCAAAGGCGTCCATGCCTCCGATGTGGGCGTAGAAAATGTCCGCCAAATCGGTCGAGTTACGGCGGGTCTTGGCATCGAAGTTGATGCCGCCGCCCTGAAGTCCCCCCGCCTCCAAGAGCACAAGCATCGCTTCGGTCAGCTCCGTCACATTGTTCGGGAACTGGTCGGTGTCCCAGCCGTTCTGGTAGTCGCCGCGGTTGGCGTCCATACTGCCGAGCATCCCGGCGTTGGCGGCCACCTGCATCTCGTGCTGCATGGTGTGCTGTGCAAGTGTGGCGTGGTTCACCTCGATGTTTAGTTTGAAGTCGTCCATCAGGTCGTATTCCCGAAGGAAGTTCAGACAGGTAGCCGCATCGAAGTCGTACTGGTGCTTGCTCGGCTCCATCGGTTTGGGTTCTATGAAAAACGTGCCCTTGAAGCCCTGCTTGCGGGCGTAATCCTTGGCCATGTGCAGGAATCGGGCAAGGTGGGCGAGCTCGCGCTTCATGTCCGTGTTCAGCAACGACATGTAGCCCTCGCGGCCACCCCAGAAGACGTAGTTCTCCCCACCCAGTTTGATGGTGGCGTCCAGTGCGTTGCGCACCTGCGCACCCGCGTAGGCCACCACCTCGAAGTCGGGGTTTGTGGCTGCGCCGTTCATGTAGCGGGGGTGGCTGAAGAGGTTGGCCGTGCCCCAGAGCAGCTTCACGCCGGATTCCTTCTGCTTGCCGGCGGCGTAGTCGGTGATTTTATCGAGGCGTTTGCCGCTTTCTTTTAGCGTATCACCTTCGGCAACGAGGTCGTAGTCGTGAAAGCAGTAGAACGGGATGCCCATCTTGGTGATGAACTCGAATCCAGCGTCCATTTTGTCCTTCGCCTGGTCCATTGGGTCTTTTGATTTCAGCCAAGGAAATGCCTTAGTGCCGGGGCCGAAGGGGTCGCCGCCTGTACCGCAGAGCGTATGCCACCAGGCCACGGCAAACCGGAAGTGCTCCTTCATCGTCTTGCCCCGAACCACCCTATCCTCGTCGTACCAGCGGAAGGCCAGCGGATTGTCGGATTCCGGGCCTTCGAACTGAATCTGGCCTATGCCCTTGAAGTATTCTTTTTTGCCGAGGGTGATGGTGGAGTCTGATGTTTTTTTTGTCTTTTTATTTGCCATGATAGTTTGATTGTCAATTCATTGATTTAGTAAAACTTCGTCCAAGTGGATGGGGTTTATGGCAGTATGTTCAG
>JAHEAS010000604.1 GCA_024642645.1 Saprospirales bacterium
CCATGAGCAAAGGGCAGGGCTTTTTCTCAGGGGTGAAGATGGTTTTCAGAATGATGATAAAGGTGGGTTGATACGAGGGCGCTTCTTGCTTTCAAGCACTTTTGATAAGACTTTTTCAATATTTCAATATTACAACATGACTACAAAAACACCCACCTACCTTTTGATTCTTTTGTCTTTTCTCTCCTTTCAGGGTTCTCTTTTTTCGCAAAGCGAAACCGTTTCTTGGGAAGAAATGATGCTCGACCCGCAGTATAATTTCTTCCAAGTCCAAGAAGCCTTTTACCAAGAATGGGAAGGCAAACCCTACGAAAGCGGCAACGGCTACAAGCCTTTCAAGCGATGGGAATATTTGCGGCAGACCACTGTGGACAGCAACGGCTACTACCCTGCCGAAAAATACTGGCAAGAGTACCAACTCTTTTTGGATAACTTCAACGCCAGAGGCGCTTCGCAACAGGGCGAAAAAACCGTGGCTGCCTGCTCCAGCCCCAACTCTGGGGGCAACTGGACGGCACTCGGCCCTTTCGACCAACCCGCAGGCAACAACGGCATCGGACGCATCAACGGCATCGCCTTCCATCCCACCATTGCCAACACCTTCTGGGCCTGCTCCCCGGCGGGCGGCCTTTGGAAAACCACCGACGGCGGCAATACTTGGGCCACCAACACCGATCTGTTCCCAAACCTCGGTTTTTCTGACATGGCCATCAACCCTGCCAACACTAATATCATGTACGCCGCCACGGGAGACCGTGACCATTCTGACACTTATTCTTTTGGCCTTCTCAAAACCATCGACGGTGGTGTCAGTTGGACAAACACCAACATCCCCATGGGCAACAACAAGCTCATCCATCGCGTATTGCTCAACCCCGCCAACCCTGATATTTTGGTGGTCGCAACTTCGGCGGGGGTTTATCGCAGCATAAATGCCGGGGGCAGTTGGACACAGACGAGCACCTTCAATTTCCGCCACATGGAGTTCAAGCCCGGCGACCCCAATACCGTCTATGCTTCGAGAAACAGTTCCAACCAGTTTCACCGCTCCACCGACGGTGGGGCCAGTTTCACGCAAATCACCTTACCCGCTCCGTCGAGCGGTATTACTGTCACCCGTTTCGCCATCGCCGTCACGGCGGCCAGCCCTGCCGTGGTCTATATCATGGGGGGCTACGACGACCCGGCGGTCAGCAATGATTTCAACGGCATCTTCAAATCCACCGACAGTGGGGCGACTTTCACCCAGGTGGTGACTACAACAGCCCCTGTCATGGGCTCCCAATCTTGGTACGATTGGACGTTGGCCGTTTCTCCGACCAATATCAATGAAATCTATGCGGGCGGTGTGGGCCTTCGGAAGTCCACCGATGGCGGCGTCACTTGGGCCAGCACTGGTACTGGCGTTCACGTGGACCACCACTTTGCAGGTTTTCAGCCTGTCACCAACACCTTTTTCGTGGGAAGCGACGGGGGCGTGTTCAAAACCGAAAACAACGGCACCAACTGGACTAACCTGTGCGATGGCCTTGGTATCACCCAATATTACCGCCTCGGCGCTTCTTCCCTCACCCAAAACCTCGTGTTGACCGGGGCGCAAGACAATGGCACGCATCGTCTCACGGGCACTGCTTGGGACTATGTTTCCGGCGGCGATGGTATGGAGTGCCTCATTGGTCATAATAATGACAACGTCATGTTCGCCTCGTATCAGAATGGCACGTTGCGGAAATCCACCAACGGCGGTGCCAGTTTTGCGAACAACCTCACGGCCACTATCACAGGCGAAACAGGAGCTTGGGTCACGCCTTATGTCATGGACCCTTCCAACCCGGACATCATGTGGGCCGGCTACAAGAGTATGTGGAAGTCCACCAACCAAGGCGTTACTTGGAGCAATTCTTCCGGGGCACTGACGGGCGGCAACTTCCAAAATATCGCCGTGGCCCCTTCCGACGGCAACGTGGTCTATGCCACCGACTACAACCAAATCTGGAAAACCACCAACGGCGGTTCGACTTGGGCCGCTGTGACCGACCCCGGTTCCAACATCCGCTACATTGCCGTCCACAATTCCGACCCCAACATCGTTTGGATATGCCGCAGCAACGACGTGCTCAAAAGCACCAACGGCGGCATGACTTGGACCGATGTGAGCGGCACGCTCCCCAACATTCCGATGCGCACCATCGTCCACCAGCCCAACGCCAACAACGCCATTTATGTCGGAACGGAAATCGGTATTTATTTCAAAAATGACCTTTTGGCCGATTGGGAGCCGTTCAGCACGGGCCTCCCGAATGTCATTGTGGACGAACTACAGATTTTCATACCGACCGGGAAAATCAGGGCCGCCACCTTTGGCCGTGGCCTCTGGGAGTCTGACCTCTATTGCAACGACGGCCTTGTTTGCACCAACTTCGTCTCGACCTTCCCCTATTCCGAAGGGTTTGAGACCAGCCTCGGCATTTGGGAACAAGAAACCACCGACAATTTCGATTGGACCCGCCAGACCGGCCCCACGCCCACGGCGAACACTGGCCCTGCCGCCGCCTTTCAAGGTAGCTACTATATCTACGCCGAGGCCGACGGCCACACCGGGCAGACGGCCATTTTGCGCAGCCCTTGTCTCAACATCGGCAGCGTCAACAACCCGGCGCTTTATTTTGCCTACCATCTTTATGGGTCGCAAATCGGGACGCTTTCCATCGAAGTCAGCACCGACTTGGGCGCTAATTGGACGACCGTTTGGACACTCTCGGGCAACCAAGGCAATGCTTGGCACGAGACTTCTGTGGACTTGGCCCCCTACGCTTTGGAAGGTTTGGTCAACGTGCGCATCAAAGCGCTTGTGTCCGGGCCCGAGGGCGACATAGCCGTGGACGACCTCTATTTTGGACAAGGCTGTGGCACGCCCGTGAACACCTACCCCTACACAGAGAGCTTCGAAAATGGCCCGGGTGCTTGGACGCAAAGCACTGCCGATGATATTGATTGGACACAAAATTCTGGCACAACCCCATCGGGCAGCACGGGGCCGTCCAGCGCTTACGACGGCACTTATTATATGTTTGTGGAATCGTCTGCACCCAATTATCCGAACAAGGTGGCCATTCTGACCGGCCCATGTTTCGACCTCACGGGCTTGGCTAACCCCACGCTCACCTTTGC
>JAHEAS010000605.1 GCA_024642645.1 Saprospirales bacterium
CACCTTCGCCAACTGGGCCAGCCGCAGCGTGGGAAAGTTGCCGGGATGAAGGCGCAGGAACTTCCAAGCAGTCGGGTTGAGCGGCGAGAGGTTGAATTTTTGTTTCAGAAAAATAAATTCCTTCTGCAATGCCTTCGGATAGTCGTCTTCAAAATCCTGTTCCAACAGGCCCGACTGCCCGAAAAGCAGTGCTTCAATCTGCAAAAGATTGTCCCGGTGCGCCGCCAGCACCCGTTGCGGCAGCGATTTGGCGAGCGACCAAAAAGGGTCTGCATTGACCTTGAAGCCGAAATTGCGGGCAAAAAATTGGTAAAAAGTCTCTTCCCAATCATTACCATTCTCCGCCAAAGCCTCCCGTATGGTGTTGGTTTTTTGTTCCAAACGTTCCACCAGCAAACGGTCTAACCAAAGGTTTTTCACCATGACAGGCACCTCATGGAAAAGATGTTGGCAGGGTATCCAGTGCTCGTTATGAATAAGTTTTTTATACAATCCGTCAAGCCGTGCGGGGATGCGCCTTTTCATTTCGAGGCAAGGGATGCGCCGATTGGACGTGCTGAAAGCAGGTTGGTCTTCGTCCAAAACGACGTGCAAAATCACGTTGTCGTAAGCTGTGTCGTGCTGGTGATTGTGCTGATGCCACTCGCTGGATTTGAGGTGCATTTCGACGTTGCCAGCCCAAACGGTCTCCCCGATTTTGAGTTTAGCATTGCTGAAATCAGGCCCAGCATGGGCATTGTGGTCACCGTGGTGGAGGATTTCGATTGTTTCATTTTCGGTGGTGCGGAGGCCAAAATGGTCGAAGCGGCGGGTGCGCCACAGAAAGTGGAGAAAGTCTTCGGTCATAGCAGTGATATTGTTTTCTTCGGTTGAGTTTTTTTGTCAGAACAAGCGTGATTATTGTCCCTTTAAGACGTGAAGTTAATCAATCTGGTTTTTCTCCAACAATAAATTTTCGAGATATATAATTCGGCGGAGATATGCGGCGATGATTTCCGAAGTTTTAAAACTTCGGAAACCCAAGCCCCAAATCCATCGTTTTGGCCAACCCTCACGCTTTCTCCAGCCAAACCTTTATTCCCTCCACCGTGCCACCGTTTCGTTTGTCGCCGCTGCCGGCCCAACCGCCGTTTTCGCCAGTTGCCCAATCTGTTGCGTCTTTGATTTTAGCGGCATATTTGACCTTGAAACGACTGGCCACATTGCCCTCCAGCCAAACGGCCACGCCTACCATGGAACGCCTTTTATCATCTGTGCCAGTCCATTCCCCGTTTTTGGCAGCGGCAGATGCCCCTACGTTTTTGACCATCACCATATAATTAATGTGTAAGTCGGGGTGAAAAGGTTCAAGGCTCAGTTGCAAGGCCAGCAGCCTTTGCGAAGGCGAAAAATCGCCCGTCTCCGTGCCTCCGACTAATGCCACGTTTTCGCTTTTGTTGAAATGCGCCAATCCTTTCACCGAAAACACAGCCAACTGCGGTGTTACCTGCCCCGCAGCCCTTGCGTTTTCTACGGCCTTCAGCGCATTCAGACGGCCGTAACCATAAAAAGGGCTGTGGCCGTTGGCATCATAACCGCCCATCTCCGCATCAATCTGGTCGCAACTGTTTTTGATGATTTCCTTCACCTGTTGCCAAGTCAGGTCGGGGTTCACCGACAGCATCAGCGCCGCCACACCCGCCACACCTGGGCAAGCGCTTGAAGTGCCGCCGAAGGTGGCCGTGTATTTACCGTCGAAATCGCCGATGAGCTGCTCGGCATTGATGCCGCCGGAATTGTAGCCATCAATACCTTGCCGGTCGGTCGTCCAGATGCCGGGCGTGAGCGGTCGGGGATGATTCATGTTTGGGGCAGCGAAATCATTGCTGGGGAAACAGCACCAGACCGCCTCGCCGAAGTCGCTGTAGATACTGCGTTTGCCTTGGTCGTTGCAGGCGGCCACGGCAATGACATTTGCATTGCTGGCGTATTCATCGAATTTCACGTCCTCGTTGCCGTTGCCCGCTGCCCAAACGACAACGCAGCCTTTGCCGCCCCGCCCTTTTTTGACAGCATATTCGATGGCCGCTTTGGCACTGTCCGGCAATCTCGACTGGCTAAAATGGAGCGGGTCGTTGGGGTTCCACCAAGCCCCGTCCTCCGGCCCCCAACTACAAGAAATCACGTCAGCACCATTGTCCACCGCCCATTTGAAAGCCTTTGTTTCGGAAATAGAACCGATACTGCCGAGGCGAACGGGCAGAAGTTTGGCCCCCGGCGCCACGCCCCACGCCTTGCCGTTACCATTGGCACAAGCCACCCCGGCGCAGGCTGTACCGTGGCGGTCGGCGGGATGTTTCGGGCGGGGGTCGTCAGAATTTCCGATAGTATCTCGGGGAGCGGTCACTTTGCCATTGCCTGAAAAATCTTCGTGGTCAATGTCCACGCCGTCGTCCAGCACGGCGATGGTGATGCCTTCGCCTTGCGTGAGCGCCCAAGCATCCTCCACCGTGGCGTGTTGGCTGATGGTCAAGCCATTGATGACGGTGCTTTTCAGATGCCATTGCATCGGGTGCACAAATTTGAACTTGCGCTCCCGAACCAGTTCAGGGTGGCACGCCTCCACTTCCGGCAGGGCGAGCAATGTTTCCGACAGGTCGAAAACCTTCAGGCCCGTGCCGTCGGGGGCTGCCACGAACCATGCGTTGGGGGTCACGCCCAACTCCTCTTTCACCTCCAATTTGTATTTTTTCATAATGGCCCGGCACTTGGCTTCTGACAAATCCGCCTTGAACTGGAGGTAGAGGTTTTCGGTATAGACGACGATGGCACCGGTCAGCGGGTCTTTCAACACTCGGCCCGCAAAACGCACGTTTTCTTCTTGTCCCAACGTGCGCCGGATGGCGTTCCGCATCACCGTGGGCGAACGCTCGTCCATTGCCACACATTTATAAACAGTCACGTTAGCCTCTGGGAATCCGGCCACGGGCAACAGGCTCGGCAGCAGTTCCCTCGCCTGAGTGGACATGGAAATGTCCTCAATCGCACCTGCATCTTTTGTGCGTACCACCACGAGGTCTTTGGCTTCGACGAGTTGGTAGGCGGTCCCGTCTTTCCCGCCATATTTGTATTGGAACATAGTTAAAATGGTTGAATTGTTAAATGGTTAAATGGCTG
>JAHEAS010000043.1 GCA_024642645.1 Saprospirales bacterium
GTCGTTGCACCTCCTCCATTGCTTCAAGAGTAAACCAAATAGCATCTGCCAATAGTAAAGGTGCCTGCCTAGACAGTTTGCCCGAATCCTTCAACTTCAAATTTAACAGGTAATTGGGTTTCCGAAATTCACCTTCACGATACATCCCGTTGTTTTCATAAAAATGTGTGAGCGTTCTTGCCATCCCGCTATAAGCGCTTGTCAAATCCCATAGAGAAGCTTCAGCCCCACCAAGGACCAATGTCAAGCCATAGTGTTTGGCTGGCTTGGTGAGTGTGGTCAAGCCAAGTTTTTTTAAGTTAAAATGGAATTTTTCAACTGAATAATTTTGCAGCATTTTGATAAAAGGCACATTCAATGATCGAGAAAGTGCTTTGTCAGCTGGAACAACACCATCATAAGTTTCCAGGTAATTTTCTGGTTTGTAGCCACTTATTTGGGTTGGAATATCGGCAATTAAGCTTTTGGGTAAAATCACACCTTCATTTAACATCATAGCATAGAGGAAGGGCTTTAGAATGCTACCTGTGCTACGTGGCGCTTTGATAATGTCAACGTCCTCACCGTTTTCAGGGCCTGTCTCTGGGGCGTTACCCACGTAAGCTAATACATTTCCCGTTTCTACTTCCAAAACAACGATAGCCAAATTGTGTATTTCATTGCCTTTCAGAATATTGCTTTTGCGGAGCGCAAGTTCATTTAATCGTATTTGTAAAGCAGGATCAATCGTCGTCCTAATTTTGATGAATTTTTGACCGCTTCGGAAGTTTTCAGAAAATGCCCTGTATAAAAGATGTGGGGCAAGCAAAGGAAGCGGATAGGGCTTGTTAGGGAGCAACTCTGAAATTGCCAATTGATAAGTAGTTTCGTCAATAATGCCCTTTTCAAATAATCGAGTCAGCAAACGTTTTCTCTTTTCAAGAAGTGCTTTTCTGTTTCGTCCTGGGTGGATAAGGCTTGGACTATTTGGCAGCACTGCAAGGGTAGCAACCTCTCCCCAGGACAAACTTTCTGGCTTCTTCCCGTAGTACCGCCATGATGCCGCATCAAGTCCAACTACATTGCCACCAAAGGGTGCATTGGACGAATAAAATGCTAGTATTTCCTGCTTTGAGTGTCTGAGTTCTAGGCGGGTAGAAAGGATTATTTCAATAATTTTTTCAAAAACTGTCCGGGGTTTACCCTTACGGGAAAGGCGAATTACCTGCATTGTCAAAGTACTTCCTCCACTCACTACGCTTTGGTTCTGGATATTCTGCCGAATGGCTCTTGCAAAAGCCATTATATCAAAACCCGGGTGAGAAAAAAAACGGCGATCCTCAAATTCCACTATAGCCTTTTGAAATTTGATAGGAACCGTGTCATTCTGGGGGAATCGCCATTGTCCATCGGCTGAAATTCGAGCTCCAAGTAAACTGCCATCCTTAGCTTCTAAGACCATACAGGTTGGGTCATTGAAAAGTGGATTTGGCAAGCAGAACCAATAGGCGATGGAAAGTAAAGCAAATGACACCCAGAGTTTGGCCCTATGATTTTTGTAAAATGATAATAGCTTTTTCTTCAACATGCTTGGCTTCACGACTCTGTAATTTGCTCGTTTTCTGTGCGAGATGCCTCAATCCCCAAAGGAAATCCCAAGCGATCTAGCTGTGCGAACCAGATAATGTTCAGGCGACAAAAATTTCGTCTTTTTTATGGCTTCAGTAAGTTTAACACTGGAAATCCCATTGTTTTTGTACGTTACCATTTTACCAAAATCCTCAGCTACTATCAGTTCAAATGCTTTCACACCCATTGCGGTTGCCAAAATCCTATCAAATGCGATAGGTGTGCCTCCTCTTTGAACATGACCGAGAACAGTGGTTCGAACCTGAGCAGGGCAACCACTATTTTCAATTTGCTGTTTTAGGTAATTTGCAATTCCGCCAAGCTTGACATGCTCATCGCCGATATCCCGAGACTTTTGGCCAACTACCTCACCTTGGGTTGGTTTTGCACCCTCCGCAATAACAATGTTTACAAAACCTCTGCCTTTGCCGTAGCGCTTGTTTATTTTTTGAACTACTTTTTTGATATCATAAGGTATTTCTGGGATTAAGCAAATTTCTGCACCTCCAGCGAGCGCAGTATGGAGCGAAATCCAACCGGCATCACGTCCCATTACTTCCATAACCATTACACGATGGTGGCTTTCTGCGGTTGTTACGAGTTTATCTAAACTGTCTGTAGCAGTTTGCACGGCTGTGCTGAATCCAAATGTAAGGTCAGTGGCAGATAGGTCGTTGTCAATGGTTTTTGGGACGCCAATAATATTGAGTCCAGCTTCAAAAAGCGCTTGGGAAATCTTTTGGCTGCCGTCACCGCCAATGTTAACCACGGCATCGAACCCTAAATCTTGAATTTTTTTTGTCAAGTCTGCACTAATATCCCTAGTCGTCCATGTACCATCGGGCAATTGGGTAGGGTAGGCGAGGGGATTACCTTTGTTGGTGGTTTTGATAATTGTACCACCTCGAACATGGATACCAGCCACCATTTTCGGTGTTAGTTTAACAATTTGAGTAGGTTTGCTTAAGACGCCATTGAACGCTTCGATGCTACCATAAACTTCGAATCCGCCAATTTTTTTTGCGGATTTTACGATTGCACGAATGACAGCATTGAGGCCTGGGCAATCACCACCACCGGTGGCAAGAAGGATTTTTTTCATAAAATTGTAAAGTCTGATTAATTTTCGCTGCCAAACTATAAAAAAAACACCGTTCGGAAATTGGACACCAAACATCTGATATGAAAATAGCAGTTTTCCCCGGGTCTTTCGACCCAATAACCGTAGGCCATGTCAGTTTGGTCAAGCGAGCGCTTCCGCTTTTCGACAAGATAGTTGTCGCTGTTGGCGTAAATTCCCAGAAACAAACGCTTTTCAGTTTGGAAAAAAGATTGACTTGGTTGAAAGCTGTTTTTCACCATGAACCAAAAATTGAGATTGCTCAGTTTGAAGGGCTCACTGCTCATTTTTGCAACAAAATTGGCGCAAAGTACCTGCTTAGGGGACTAAGAAATGCCTCAGATTTCGATTATGAAAAAACGATTTCACAGCTTAATCACATAGTCGGCCATGATTTGGAAACGGTTTTTCTAATCAGCTTACCCGAGTTTTCTCACATCAGTTCGACTATCGTAAGGGAGTTAATAAAGGGCAATGGCGATGTAAAACAGTTTGTGCCGAATGAAGTAACTGTCAGAGTTTGACCGATTTGCAAATAAAATTGAAGAATTTATGCGCTACCCTTGGGTACTTTTTGATGCAGATGACACCTTGTTTGATTTTAAACGAAGTGCAAGATACTCCCTTTCGCATACATTGGTTGATTACCAAATTGCTGCAACTGAAGCTCATTTCAAAATCTACGAAACCATCAATCACGAGGTTTGGTTGGCGTTTGAGCGTCAAGAGATAACAGCAATTGAGCTTCGCAAACTTAGGTTTGAGCGTTTCTTGGAAGCAATAGGTGAATATCGTGACCCGCTCGAAATGAACAAGCACTACTTAACCTTACTTTCGAAGACTAAATTCATGCTGGACGGCGCTATAGAATTAATGGAAGATTTGCGTAAAAAGACACACCGCATCGGGTTGATTACTAATGGGTTGAAAGAAGTTCAACGCTCACGGATAGCACATGCGAAAATGGAAGCGTATTTTGAAGTGATTGTCGTGTCGGACGAAATCGGCGTATCCAAACCCCATGAAGGTTTTTTTCAACATGCTTTTAAGGAAATGGGAAAACCCAACAAATCTGAGGTCATTATCGTGGGTGATAGTCTTAATTCTGACATACAGGGAGGCATCAATTATGGGGTAGATACTTGTTGGTTTAACCCCCACGGCGCAGCCAACTTGACTGGCCACAAACCCACTTATCAAATTCAGAAATTAGCTTCGCTTCAAGAAATACTTTGATGATAAGTGCTCTTGGACACCCTCCAACAGGCCCATTTTAGCTAATTTTGCGCTTCAAAAATTTAAAGTTCTACATTAAAATCAATTATTTCTATGTCAAATGCCTTTTTTAAAGTACCCGTAGCGAAGAATGAACCGGTACTTTCTTATGCACCCGGGTCTCCGGAAAAAGCTGCACTAAAATCTATGCTCAAAACCTTGAAATCGACGGCTATCGAAGTGCCGATGACGATAGGCGGTAAAAAAATAATGGGAGAAGGTAAAATTGCTATTCACCCACCACACGAGCGAAATCACACCCTTGGATGGCACGGAAAGGCAGACGCCAAAATGGTCAATCAAGCCATAGATGCCGCATTGGAAGCAAAAAAATCATGGGAAAACATGGCCTGGCAGGACCGGGCTGCAATTTTTCTAAAAGCGGCTGACTTACTGTCTGGCCCTTACCGGGCGAAAATGAATGCCGCCACTATGCTTGCCCAATCGAAAAATGCCTTTCAGGCGGAGATAGATGCTGTTGCGGAGCTTTGTGATTTCTGGCGCTACAACGTCCAGTACATGCTGGACATTTACAATCAACAGCCTGAAAGCTCGCCAGGCGTCTGGAACCGACTAGAGTATAGGCCCTTGGAAGGATTCGTTTTTGCACTCACGCCATTCAACTTTACATCAATTGCCGGAAACCTTTGCGGCGCTCCTGCACTCATGGGCAATACCGTTGTCTGGAAACCTGCCGACACACAAGTCTACAGTGCTGCAGTGATCATGGAAATCTTGGAAGAAGCTGGTCTGCCTGCGGGAGTTATCAACTTGGTTTTTGTAGATGGCAAAACAGCGGGTGAGGTCATTTTCAACCATGCCGATTTTGCAGGCCTTCATTTCACAGGTAGCACAGGGGTTTTTCAAACGCTTTGGAAAACCATTGGCAATAATATTTCCAACTACAAGTCTTATCCTCGCATCGTTGGAGAAACGGGCGGCAAGGATTTCGTCGTTGCACACTCATCAGCAAATGCCAAGCAGGTGGCCGTGGCACTGAGTCGTGGTGCTTTCGAGTTTCAGGGGCAAAAATGTTCGGCGGCATCAAGGGCCTATATCCCCAAGAACCTATGGGCGGATGTAAAAAAGTACCTTCTCGATGACCTGGCTAACATGAAAATGGGTACCCCCGAAGATTTTACCAATTTTATCAATGCTGTAATTGATGAAAAAGCCTTCGACAAAATCAGCTCATATATAGCGAAAGCAAAGACTGACCAGAATGTTGAAATAATTGCTGGTGGCAATTTTGACAAATCAAAAGGGTTCTTCATCGAACCAACAGTCATCGTAGCGGAGGAACCGCATTACGTGACGATGTGCGAGGAGATTTTCGGACCAGTTCTTAGTATATATGTGTACGAACCAGAGCAGTTTGAAAAGACGCTGGAACTCGTAGATACTTCTTCGCCTTATGCACTCACTGGGGCTGTATTGTCAAGAGACCGGGAAGCCACCAACATTGCCATAGAAAAACTGCGTAACTCAGCAGGGAATTTTTACATCAATGACAAACCAACAGGTGCGGTTGTAGGTCAGCAACCATTCGGTGGAGCGAGGGCTTCTGGCACCAATGACAAAGCTGGTTCTGTCTTTAATCTACTCCGTTGGGTTTCTCCAAGGACCATAAAAGAGAGTTTTGTACCTGCAACGGATTTTAGGTATCCGTTCTTGAACGAAGAATAACTTTTCTCTTTCTAAATATTTTGCGAAGCAAAGCGTGTAAATCGCTAATTACAAGCGACTTGTGCGTTTTTGCTTCGCATTTTTTTTTACTAAACCTAGGATTAGCAACCTTTCTAAGAAAGATTTAAAGGGAAATATTAATTTTAGCCCACAATTAACAGCGATTAAAACGCTAAAAACCCTTTACTATGAGCAAACTACTCCCTTCCTTATCTGGGGTAGCATGTTTTATTTGGGTAACAGGTTGGACATGGATATTCTCAGAAGGGATAAATTCGGAGACAGACTTTTCCAGCCAATCTCCCATCAACATTATATTAGACAGTTCGCAGTACAAAGTACAGCATCCCTTTTCTTTTAAGTTTTCGGAAGCCACTCCTATTATCGCTGAAAATCTTCATCCGATACTCAAATCCGTTGCACATCGACTAAAAAGTGAGCCAAGTCTCAGGCTAGTAATTGTTGGCATTTGCAGTCCATTGGAGGGCAACAACAGTTCCTTCCCCAACCTTGGGGTTGCACGTGCAGAATCAATAAAATCCCTTTTGTCAACCATCGGAGCAGATGTTGACAAGATAGAATCGAATGGCATTTTAGCAGACAACCTATTTGAAGTGGATGGGTATCTGACTGGGTTGGTTTATTTTAGTTTCATGGAACAAAATGTTGAGAATAAACCGTTACTGGCTGAAAAACTGAAGGAAGAACCAGCTTCTTCTAATTCAAAATTCACTTCGTTTTTTTATGAATACGGCAATTATAAAGTTGAAAAACACCATTTGGGATTGTTGAATTCATTAAAAGCTGAACTTCGGGAAGATCTCAGCAAGTCAGTGGTTCTTTCTGGCTACTCAACACCCGAAGAAGAAGCGGAATCCACAAGAATAAATTTGGCAGAGATGAGAGCATTGGCCATTCGTCGATATTTGGTTGACCATGGTGTAAGGCGGTCACAAATAGAAGTAAAAACAAAACCTTCAATGGCTCAGAGCAGTAGTGAGATGACAGTATCAGTAGAATTGATACAAAAGTGAAAAGATAAGTAGAGATTTTATTGAGATAAACTATTTACCCCAAATCTCCATTTTTTAGTTTCTAAACATACTTACGAAAAAACGCAACATACATGAATGAGCCACTGTTCGTGTTCATTGCCTTGACAGGGTCTGCACTGCTCGGATTTATTTTTTCCGTCACGCTGGCCCGTCGACGCACGAATGAATTGACTGCAACAAATATTGACCTAGTTGCTTCCTTGAAAGAGGCGAACAGTTCTATTGAAAGCCTTCAGATGAAGTACGATTCTAAGGCATTATCCGTCGATAACCTTCAAAAAATATCCCAGGATATTGAGAATCAAGTAATTGAGAAAAACGATGAGTTGAAACTTTTGCGTGCGGAGAATTTAAAACTGCAAGAGGAAATCCACCACCTAACAGAAAATCCAATTGAAAAAATCAGGGAAATTGATGTGATAAGGGAAGTTCCGGTTTTGATTTTTAGGGAAATCAATATGCCTGAATCGAGAATCGACAAAGCGAAAAAATTGATGAAAGCTTTTACAAAAGGTTATCTCGATGAAAATGGGTTGCTCCAAAAAGTGGCACAGGAGCAAATTGGCGACGAAGAGGACTAGATTTTCATTGCCAAACTGCTAGTTATCAATCAACTATCAAAACAAATTGCTTCTCCAGTGGGTCAAAGTTTTCCATCAAAATTTTCATAAAATCATCACCATGCTTTAAGTATAGTGGAATGAAATTTTCATACCTTTCTTGAAGCCCGCCGCTTGGGAAAAGTTTTTCTTTTAGATTTTGAATTTGCTGAATCCCTGTTTCGTGTTTTTGTTTTTCGGCTTTCACCAATCTACTCTCCAGAAGTTCCATGCTCTTTTCAGCTTTGCTGTGTTCTGACCAGACAGTCTTAACCAAAGTTTGGTCAACCCTTTCCGTCTTAGTTGCTATTATTTCGAAGACTGATTTTAATGCTTCTTTTTCGTCGGTCAAACTGAATTCGAACTCAGCATTTTCCTTCAAATATTTTTTGACCAATTCGTTGGTATCAGTCCATATATCTTCCACACTAAAATTTAGTTTGTGCATCCGTTTTGAACTTCCAGAATCAATCCACATGGCAGAGTTCCTTCGAACCAGCATGGGGAAGTTTAACCCAAAATGTTCAAATTGTGACCTACGCTCTAGCCAGTAAGCTATCTCGCCACCGCCGCCGATATAAGCAAGGTTTGGTAAGATTTTTTCTTGAAAAATTGGGCGCATCACCACATTTGGGCTAAACCTTTCGGGGTGCTCGTCAATTTCGGCCTCCATTTCTTCTTTTGAAAAAACTAGACTTGTATTTAACACCTTAAATGTTCCATTTTCTTCTACTATCCGCTCACGAAGCTGGTCGGCTATGTAGAAAAAATTGATTTCACGAGGAGTAGCTTGGGCAGCAAACCCTACGGTATTTAATTTTGCAATAGTTTGATTTACAATTGTTTGCGAGGGTTGTTCTAGTATTTCTTCTTTTATAATTGGGGCAAAATTTAATTTTAATTTTCTGTCATTGGTATTCAAAACTACAAGGCCATATTCTTTGAAGAGTTCATGAGCCAACTCAAACGCAGCATCAGCGTACCGAGCATTTTTTGCATAAATCAGTTTGATAAGCTCAAAAAGATTCCTGGCACTTTCTGATTCACCTAAGATTCCTCTTAAGTCTTCAAGCACAGGGCCAAGGCTTGCCGTTTTCATATTTCCAACTGGGCCAGTTTCTCCACTTTCCCACACTAATTTCTTACCGAAAAGATGGAGGTGATTAACTTCTTCGAAGTCGTGATCTTCGCCACTCGATATGAAGACGGGAATAAAATTGTAAGAGGGGTAGGTCGCAGCCAGCGTTTGGGCCAATTTTATTGTGGAAACTATTTTGAAAATGTAGTAGAGTGGCCCAGTGAAAAGAGATGGCTGATGCGCAGTTACCACCGTAAAGGTATTTCCAAGCAAAAGCTTTTCAATATTTTCATTCACTGCATTTTCGGAAACAAGTTGACCATGCTGAGATTGAAGCACTTCAACCAAAGTTTTTCTGTCAGTTGTCTCTTGTCCTTTGTCGTCCATTACATTTTGGAACGCCTCCAATTTAACTGGATACTTGTAGAAGGGACGCAAAGACGGGTCTTCCAAGATATATTGAACATCTCTGTTTGCGAATAGGGGGATTTTTGAGTAAGGTATTTTATGAATTTTCATGTCAAAATTTGCAGAAATTATACTTTTTGCCCTTTCATAGCTTTGCGAATAACAATGTCCATTACCTTATGTGCAATCGGCGCAGAATAGAGGTTGAGGTCTTGTATTGCACTGTTAATCAAGTCTTTATCGTCACCAGTAATAGCAGATTTTAAATCATTTTTTAAAGAAATAATCCCTTCGACTTCGGAAGGGGACAGCACCTCTTTGTTTTGTTCTAAAAATTTTTCTGTAGAATGGACAATATGGTTGCCTTCGTTTTTTGCCTCTAAAATCGCTCGTGAGTTCATATCTGTTTGGGCATTTTGGATAGAATCCAGCAGCATCCTTCCCATGTCCTCCTCACTAATACCGTAAGTCGGTTTTATGTCTATCACTTGCTCAACGCCTGAGCGCAATTCCTTGGCTTTAACTTTTAATATTCCATCAGCATTGATGATGAACTGAACCTCAATTTTGGGCAGTCCAGCTGGCATTGGCGGTATGTTGCGAAGGATAAATTCTCCTAGTTTACGGTTGTGTTCTACCAAGTCCCGCTCGCCTTGAAAAACTGAAATTTTTAGATTTTTTTGACCATCTATAGACGTAGTGTATTGCCTGCCTGCTTTGCTCGGCACTTTCGTATTTCTGGGTATAATAGTATCCATTAATCCACCCATTGTTTCAATTCCGAGTGAAAGTGGGGTAATGTCCAACAAAAGCACATCTTTCTGATTCCCTGCAAGCACATCTGCTTGAATAGCAGCTCCAATTGCAACCACTTCATCGGGGTCTAGGTCGTCGTAAACTGGTTTTTGGAAAAAATTACCGATTAATTTTTTTACCAAATCTACCCTAGTAGAGCCACCCACCATGACTACATGCTGAATGTCATCAACATCCAGTTTCGCATCTTTTAGTGCTTGTTGGCAACACGCAATTGTTCTTTCTAAAATTGGTAAAATGAGTTGCTCAAACTGTCTTTTTGTCAGGGCAAACTCGATTCCTTCTAAATAAGCATGGTAGTCATCATTTGACGAAAGATGTTTTTTTGCTTTTTCAGCTAAAAGTCTCAGCGCCTGTCCTCCTGATTTTCCTGAAAATTTGAGTGAGCTACCAAGTTCATGTTCATTTATCCAATGTTCAACAATGGCTCTATCGAAATCATCTCCGCCAAGAAAGGTATCTCCATTGGTTGACAACACTTCGAAAACGCCGTCTTGGATATGAAGAATCGAGATGTCAAAAGTTCCACCTCCGAGGTCATAGACAGCGATTTTCTGGTCATCATTTTTCCCTAGGCCATAGGCTAGACTTGCAGCGGTCGGCTCATTAATTATTCTTAGCACATCAAGTCCTGCGAGCTTTCCTGCATCTCGGGTAGCTTGACGTTGCGAGTCATTGAAATAGGCTGGGACAGTGATAACAGCCTTTGATACACTTATTCCCAGCTCTTCTTCCACCTTGATTTTCAATGACTTAAGGATTTCAGCTGACAATTCAGTCGGAGTGTAAAATCTGTCCCTAACTTTAATTTTAACAAGATTGTCGGTTCCGTCATCAATCACATCGTATCCGAAATATGACTCTATTTGTTCGACATCAGCATACGATTTACCCAATAACCGCTTAACGGAATAGACGGTATTTTGCGGGTCTTCCACCAACATTCGATGCGCCTCTTCACCGACTTTTATCCTACCTGAATTCCCAAAATGAACGATAGAAGGGACCAGCGTTTTCTTATTTTCATCTTTTACCGCAACCCCAACCCCTTCATTTACGTACGCAACCAGTGAATTAGTTGTGCCGAGGTCGATACCGACGATAATCTCGTTTGGTTGGTTTGAAAGGTCACCACTTTTTAAATCAATGGAGAATCGAGCCATCTAACAATATAATTTGAAGAATATTTGTGATATTGAAGTGGCTTATCGTAACCCACTTTTGACAATTCTAAACGCAAAATTAGCCTTTTTAACGGTTTAGGTCAGAAATCGTTGATACGAATTGGAATGAAAGAAACTTAGTCTTTTCTCCAAGTAACATTTTTTGAATCAAAAAAAAAATTTAGTTTTGCACCGCTTTTTTATTTTTATCTTCTTTTCATTACCATTTCTATTGTAGGCCTTAAGCTCACACCATTTAGCAAATTTTTAATTCTCAATACCTCACGGTTTGAATTTTGGCATAAAGACTATTTTAGTTTCTAAATTCAAAATTCTCCGCTAGGAATCCAAAATTTTAGTCATGAAACAAGTAAAGCTACTTTTCTTATTGTCATTAATTCCTCTGCTAACTTCGGCACAACAAGCTTGGGGAGGAGGGATTTTTGTTGGAATGTCCAACTATTGGGGGGATTTGGTTGAGCCGGACAGGCCAATCTTTGACCAAGCTGGCCCAGCGTTTGGTATTATGGTTCGTAATCAGATTTCTCCAAGGTTTGGCCTAAGGGGTAGTCTTAATTATGGAAAACTGAAAGGTGATGATGCTAATTATTCATACACAAGAGACTTTAAAAGAAATGCCAGCTTCTCACGCTCTCTAATAGAAATTGGAGTAATTGGAGAATATGATTTTCTTGGCAAACGTCGATATGATGGAAATTCCTTTAAACGTACGCTTTCGCCCTACCTTTTAGGTGGTATTGTCGCTAATTTTGGTGACCCTAAAGCGAAAAAAGGTGATGTCACTGATTTTGGAACAACCCATATGGGCATTCCAATGGGACTTGGTATCAGGTATGACTTATCCAGCAAAGTTTACTTGGGATTTGAGTACTCTACTCGCCTTACCTTTTCCGACTACATAGATGGAGTTGCGGATACAGGCAATTCAGACAAAAACGACTGGTATAACTTCG
>JAHEAS010000606.1 GCA_024642645.1 Saprospirales bacterium
CAACGTTTGCTCCGCTGGAATTTCCACCACATCGTTGCTAAAGCCGCAAGTGCTGCCGCTGTGGTACATCGTGAGGGGCAAATTCTTCTTCCGACCAGTCCCTTCGGGAAGGAAAAACCAACCCAAGCCATAAAAAGCGCCTGAACTGCCCGACAAGGGGGCTTCGCAAGTGGAGAAAGCGGCTGGAAAGTCAATCCCCAATTTTTCTTGTCGCAGGTTGTACCAGCGCCTGTAATCTTCCAGCGAAGTGTAAACGCCACCATCCCCTTTTGTGGCGCTCGTCGTGCTTTGGTCTGAGAACCGTACCTTCCCAGCCTCATCGAGCGCATAGCCAAAAGCACGTTCTGGGATGTCCTTCCCCGGCTCAAATACCCGTGAATTCAACATCTCCAGCGGGGTAAAAATTTCCTGTTCAACGAAACTGGCGTAGGGCTGCCCCGACACTTTTTCCACCACCAAAGCCAGCAGGCAAAACCCAGTGTTGCTGTACCGAAATTCCGAACCAGCGGGGAAATACACTTTATCATAGCCCTCTACCAGCGCCAGCACATCAGTGTCGAGGAGTTGTGCCTGGAGCGTGTCCGGCATGATTTCTTCGTAATCCACGATGCCCGAAGTATGGGTGAGCAGGTGCCGCAAAGTGATGAGTTTGCCGGGCGCAGCAAAATCTGGAAAGAAGTCGGTGAGCGGTTGGTCCAGCGACAATTTGCCTTGTTTTTCGAGCAACAAAATGGCCGCCGCCGTGAACTGCTTGCTGACGGATGCCATCCTGAAATTCGTGATTGTAGAAGCTTCGGTATGATGTTCAATATCGGCCTCACCGACTACTTTTTGGTAAATTATTTCCTCATTCTGGATGACAAACAAAGCATGGGCAGCCGGATTGCTTTTTTCAAACTCCGTGAAAACTTTGTCCATTTTTTTCGTGAAGGGCTCCTTCATGGTGCATGATGACAATAAAATGAGGACGGGTAAAATGAGTTTTTTCATGGTGTAAAAGTCAATCTTCTAGCATTGTCAAATCTTCTCTCCCGGATGATACGTCCGCTGCGCCCGCTTCTCCACGTCCTCCCGGTAAAAGGCCACGTCCTTGAATTTCGCATCCACGTACCGCTGTGCCTGGTCGAAAAAATGCGGGGACTTCGGGTCGCCGCTCTCGCCACCGGCCAGCAGGCTTTTGGCCTTTACTTTTTCACCAAACTCCACTACCGCCACAAAGCTGTTGCCGGAAGTGCCGTAGATGCGCTTGCTGCCGTTGTACTGGCTGGCACCGAAGCTGGCCAGTGCGCCCCATTTGCCGGAGGCGAGGCCACAGGGCAGGCTCAGCTTGCTGTCGTCGAAAGGCTGCTCGATATCCCCGGTCAGCCGCTGGAAACGGTTGATTTCGCCCCACGGTGTGTCCCATTTTCCAAAATCGGCGGTGAGCTGCTGGACGGCTTCCTTGAAAATGGCCAACCGCTCTGGCAGTGGCGAGCCGGTGCCAAAATAGTTGAAGGTCGCCATGTCGCCGAGGTATTCGTAGTTGAGGTCGGTGGGCACTTTCCCCTGCTTTTCGTATTGCTTGCCGTAGTAGTACGCCAGCGACATGGCCACCGACCCAGCGGAGGTACGAAAATCCCATTTGCGCAGCACTTCTATTGCTGGCGCAAGCATTTTGTCACCCCCTTGGGGGCCTGCACCATCATAAGCTGCCACGAGCCCTGGAATCAGTTTTTCAAAGCCAGGCAAATAAGGGTCGTAAGCCGTTTCTATCAGCTTGTCGAGCGTGTAGCCGCTGCCTTTTTCCAGCAAGTGCACGGCGTGGATGCCCCGGAAATTCTCGGCAGGCAGGCGCATGTAAACTGGGTAATTCTCCGGTTTTGGGCTGTTCTCCCCGGCGCAGGTGAAGGGCGTGGAATTGCAGTTTTGCAGCCAGCCATTGGGTGGGTTGAGGACCACGATACACTCGTTCACCTCGTGCAAACCTTGCCAGTCGGTGGCTGGATTGCTGCCGTCCACTGGTTTTGAGAAATCGAATTGCTGGTTTCTTTTTGGGATAAAATTACCGTGGTAGTAGGCGATATTGCCCTCGGCATCGGCATAGACCGTGTTGTTGGAGGAATTGGTGCGGATATCCATCATCTCCCGAAAGCCCTTGTTGCCGCTCTGTTTGGTGCGGGTGTATGACTGGGTGAGCGCCTTCACGGGGTCCCACATCAGCGCTGTGGCTAACCACTTATCCCCAACCTGCTGCGTAATCGGGCCGTGGTGCGTGCGGTAAATCGGGAATTTTCGCTCCTTAACTTGGTCGGCGTCTTTGTACTTCAAGGTTACTTGCTTCGCAATAACTGGGCGCTTTTCCTCACCGTATTGGTACACATATTTGCCGTTTTCCTCGGTCACTTTTTCCAAAAACTCATCAATCACATCGGCATACGACGAGGTGTGCATCCAGCCCGTTTTTTCGTTAAAACCTTGATACACAAAGAATTGCCCCCAAGTGACGGCGCCGTAGGCGTTCAGCCCCTCCTCGCTCACCACATGGACTTCTGGCCGGAAGTAAAACGAGGTATGCGGGTTGATGAGCAGCATGGCATTGCCGGAGGCGGTCAGCTTGCCGGAAATGGCGAAACCGTTGCTACCCCTTGGCTCGTCATCCGGTAACACGGACTGCCAGCCCATGTTACGGTTTCGCACGGACTGACGGTCGGTGTTACTGCCGATTGATTCTTTTTCTTCGTAAAACGCCTTCAGCCCTTCCAGCGAAACCTGCTCGATATCCCCGCCGATGCTGCCTTCGCTGAAGTACATCGGATACCACGGCTCGAAGTGGGTGAGTAGTTTAGGCTGTACTTCTGGATGGGTTTTTAAGTAAAAATTGACGCCGTCGGCGAAGGCGTCGCAGAGCTTTTTGAGCCAGTCGGGGCTTTTTTCATAATTGGCTTTGGCCTCCTCCTCCGTCATAAAAAGATGGGCACGTAGGTCGCTGTAAAGCGCATCTTCCCCCTCCACCTCTGCCAGTCGTCCGATGGCCCAGATGTAGTTGCGCTCCACCCGGTTAAAGTCGTCCTCGCACTGCGCATACAGCAGGCCGAACACGGCGTCAGCGTCCGTTTTGCCGTAAATATGCGGCACGCCGAAGTTATCTCGGATGATGGTGACACGGTC
>JAHEAS010000607.1 GCA_024642645.1 Saprospirales bacterium
CAAATCCAAAATCAACGCTCTCCCCACTCTCATCAGGGCAGATGTTTTCTATGGAAACGACCGTACCTGGCACATTGCCCAAATCAAGACAATAAATGCTATCAAAATTGATGAGCAGGGTGTCCACCACCTTGCGGCTACTGTTTTGGCACATGGAACCATCCACCGTAATGAATAGGTAGGTAGTATCGCACATGCCGGTATTGTCGCAAACCACGATGCAGGCCTGCTCCGTTCCGCCGCATTTCAAGCCCTCGTATTTTACGCAGTAATTGTTTTCATCCAAGTAAAAATTGACGTACTCACCACTCTCGTCAGGGCAAAAGTTTTCGATAGAAACAGGCATCCCAAAAAAGTTGAAATTGTTCAGACAAAGCACGTAGGGCAGGCTATCTGCAGGGATGGTATCATAAAAATAGGCTGGTGGTGGCAGCACCAGACATTCGACCATTACCATCAACGTGTCTTTTTGGCCAGTACTTAAATCTATTGCAATAATCGAGCTCATACCAGTAGAGAACTGCATTTCGGAGCCTTGAGGCAGCAGCCCAAGGTTTAGTCCAAGAATCGATTGGGTGGAATTTACCATCACGGTTACCTTCATATCTGAGTAACCACTGCCTGGCACTCCACCCTTGATGCTCAGAGTGTTCGGATCGTGGCTCCAGGCGCCGATAGGGTCCCACTGGTTGAGCATGGCCACCAAGTCGTTGATGTTCATAAACATGCCATCATGAGTTTCCCCGTTCACAGACCAGGCATCGAGGTGGTAAGGCCCTAAATTGCCAAGCCCTAGCAGTGTATTGTAACTGTAGGTGATGGTTGTGTCAAAATCGCAACCAGCGATACCGGATGCGTAGGGACTGCCATTTTGAAAAATGAGATAGTTGGAGAACTCCGCTGCCGGAATGGGCAGGCAGACGTTGGCCATTTGACAGTCCGGTGAGTAGGCATGGAGCGTGTCCACCGGGAAGATGCCGTTTGCCCGGAGGGCGGCAGCTGAAAAAATCAGTGCAATAAAGAGTAAATGATGTTTCATCCAATTCATGGAACTGCGGTTTTTGTTTCCGAAAAAAATTATCATGCTATTTCAATGGCAAAACACGGCCTGGGCGCCGGGGCGCAATGAGGTAAACTCCAACTTTGAACAGGAAGTGGATTTTGCCGTAAAATTTTAGTGTTCGCTGGAAAATGCTGTTTTTGGTAAGGTCTCCTTTTGTCTATCCTATCGGTGGCGGAACGCTTGCCACCATTGTCAGATTAGATTTAATTGCAATAAACGAAAACTGTGCCAGATTGATAAAAAATCTTAATATGAAATGCTTGGGATAAAAAAAGCCCTGGCAACCGATTCGGGTTGCCAGGGCTTCTGCAAAGTACTTTTTTCGCTCAAAAATGCAAGTAATATTGCCTTCTTGAATACATGAACTCATTTTTTTTGTCGTACACCTCCACTATTGGAGCAATCGCTTTTAGTCTATTAGATATCATGTTCTTGTGATTGTCGTAGTACCATTCTTGGGCAAGCAACACTTGCTTTAGTTTGGCGGGCAGGTAATCACTTTTGCCAATTTGCATCGTCTCCTTGTAAGTTTCCGGGTCAAATGTGATGACTGTATCAATAGTGTTTGACATTCCTTCGATATCCTTTTTGGTTAGCATGTTGCCACAACCGTAGCCCTCTGTGCTTTCAATCGGGTGCTTCATGCTGGCTGCTTCTTGGAAGAGTTGCTCCGCAAAAGTCTTCTTCGAATCGTTCTTTTTTATCTTCAATTCACTGATTGTTAATGGGTTACCCTTGTCTAGCAAGAGAGCAGCCCAAGCGACTTCTGGGTTTTGAGCGGAAAAATTGCTGGATAATTTTCCATCCATCGCCAGCCAAGCCAAGGGTATCATGCCAAGCACCTGACCCTCAGGGGTGGTCATATTTACCATTGGTGCAATGGCGAGCAGCCGGGTCTGGTAGCTGCTCGATTTTTTGTCAAAATAAATGGCCTGGAGCGTTCGAAAGGATTTGATGTCCGCAGGGTTAAGCTCGTTCTTAATAACTTTCATTACCTCTTCGTACGTTTCAGGGTAAAAAGCAATGACTGTGTCGATGGTTGAAATCTTGTTCAGCAGGGTAGAATGTGTAACTATAGCCGATAAGTCAGAGCTTTCATAGGCTTTGTAAATGCCGTCGTTCATACCTTTTAGCACCCATTGCGCCAGCCAATTGTCGGTAGAAAAGTCCGCACATCCATTTTGTGGGTTGTTTAATTTGAGGAGTTGAAGGTCGGAAGTTTCTCGTTTTGAACTGAGCCGGAAATCGTGTTCCGTCTCGAAAGTGGCCACGTAGCTCACATCCGGGTTTTTCAAGAGGTCGTCGAGTTGGGCAGAGAGTGAGATTGGGAGGAGGAAAAGTAGCGCAAATAGCAAGTTTCGCATGTCGTATTGTTGTTTAGGTGGAAAATTTAATGAACGACCTTCTTAATGGGCTTTCTCAAAAATGGAACAAAACGTGCGCTATGTTATGCTCTAATTTCAATATTCAAAGCTCCCGTGCTCACTTTTAATAAAGACCTGCTCACCGTCCATATCTTCCACATAACCAACCACTTGCGCATTAATATCGAATGACCGGGCAATGTCGATGATGGCCTGAGCATCCTTTCTACCTAAATAGAACTCCAGCCGCTGGCCCATGTTGAACACTTGGTACATTTCCCGCCAGCCCGTTCCAGATTCTTTCTGAATCATCTCAAAAAGTGGAGGAATGGACATCAGATTGTCTTTCACCACTCGCTTGTTTTTAAGGAAATGCTTCACCTTCGTTTGCCCACCACCGGAGCAATGAACTAGGCCGTGGATGTCACTCCGACGCTCTCCACTGAACTCATCCAGCACCCGTTTGATGACTGGCAAGTAGGTGCGGGTAGGGGAGAGCACCAATTTCCCAACTGGGATTTGCTCGCCGTTG
The DNA here is from genome assembly GCA_024642645.1 of Saprospirales bacterium. Lineage (GTDB taxonomy): Bacteria > Bacteroidota > Bacteroidia > Chitinophagales > Saprospiraceae > UBA6168. The sequence continues at coordinate 2,960 of JAHEAS010000607.1, forward strand.
ATTTCAACCGTGTCAGTCAGCTTTTTCGACCCCGTGTAAATCACCTCACTCGGCGTGTTTGGGTCGAAGCTGTCCGGGTATTTTTCTGCGTAAATTTTTGAGAAAACATCGTGGCGGGCGCTGGTCAGACCGTTGCTACCCATGCCACCGTTGTACTCGGTTTCGTAGCTTGCTTGTC
>JAHEAS010000608.1 GCA_024642645.1 Saprospirales bacterium
GGCGCAAATCATCATGGTGACGGACAACACGGCGCCAACTTTCACCTGCCCGGCCAACATGGTCGTGCCAGTGGACGGGAACTGTAAGGCGACCATCACATTGCCGCAGGTAACCAATATCCAGGATTGCAGCCAGAACGTCAGCGTGACTTTGACGAGCAGCTTTGGCAACGGCTACGGGCCGTTCCCGAACGTGCCCCCCGGCAACTACACGGCCAACTACGTTATCTCCGACGGCTGTGGCAACAGCGGCACTTGTTCGATTACTATTTTGGTGAAAGATGATAAAAAGCCAACGCCTTACTGCAAGAACGGCCTCGTCATCGAGCTAATGCAGACGGGCATGGTGACTACTTGGGCCAGTGATTTCGATGCTGGCAGCTACGACAATTGCGGCCCGGTGATTCTGTCTTTTTCACCAAACATCAATGATATATCGGCCACTTTTGATTGCGACGACCTCGGTCAGCAGCCCATCGAACTTTGGGTGACAGATGCCAGCGGCAACCAAGACCACTGCACCACCTTTCTCATCGTGCAGGACAATATGGGATTTTGCGGCGGTAATAATCCATTGGTCGCTGGTGTTGGCGGTGCTATCACCAACGAAATGGGCTTCAATGTGCAGAGCGTCCACGTCAACCTCAACGACCCACTGTCACAGTCAGCCATGACCGATGCCAGCGGCAATTTTGGCTTTTCGGCTGTGCCACTCGGCGGCGACTACACCGTTGCGCCAGCAAAGGATACCAACTTGGTGAACGGCGTTTCGACCTTCGACATCGTGGTCATCAGGAAGCACATTCTCAACATGGATACGCTGGATTCGCCGTACAAAATCATCGCCGCTGATGCGAATCACTCCAATTCGGTGACGACCTTCGACATCGTAGAAATCCAGAAAGCAGTGCTGCACATCACGAATAAGTTTGCCAACAACCAGTCGTGGCGGTTTGTGGATGCCAGTTATGTTTTTCCGAACCCGTTGAACCCATTCCAGGAGCAATTCCCGGAGGTTTACAACATCAACGATTTTGCGGGCAATATGACCGCCGTGGATTTTATCGCCATAAAAATCGGCGACGTGAACGGCAATGCTGCCCCGAACGATTTTGATGTCCCCGCCGAAGAACGGAGTGGTGAAACGCTTCAACTCAACGTGCGTGACGAGGCACTGGAAACAGGCGAAACGCATCGTGTCGATTTTACGGTGAAAAATTTCAAGGAAATTGTCGGTTACCAGTTCACCCTGTACTTCAATACGGAACTGCTTAATTTTCAGCAGGTTGAAATGGGAGAATTGGCTTCTCTGAGCGAGACTAACTTCGGATTTCGCTTGCTGGATGAGGGTATTTTGACCACTTCGTGGAACGACATCCTGCCCAACAACTTGCCGGATGATGCCGTGCTTTTCAGCCTTGTTTTTTCCGCTAGGAAAAATACAAATCTCTCGGAAGCACTCCACATCGGGTCTGATTACACGCAGGCAGAAGCCTATTTTGAAAACGGCGAACTGCTGGATTTGTCGCTGAATTTCAGCCAGTTATCCACCGTCCACCGTCCACCGTCCACTGTCACTACCCACCCTAACCCATTCAGCGAAACTACCGTCATTGGTTTCACGCTCTCCCAGGCCCCACAGGGGCAGGCGCAGGAAGCTACCCTGACTGTGTTCGATGCCGCCGGAAGGCTGCTGAAGACCCAGCGGGGCAGCTTTGCTGCGGGCTACAATGAATTGAAAATCAACAGGTTGGATTTGCCAGCGGCAGGCACGTACTTCTTCCGGCTACAAACGGCTGGCGAAGTGGCCACTGGGAAACTGGTGCTGGTTGAATGAGTTTTGAGGGCTGAGTTTCGAGTTTCGAGTTGGGCCGCACTCAAAACTCAAAACTGAAACCCCGCAACTCAAAACTAAAAAAGAAGGGCTGCCTCGACGTTACGTGGCAGTCCTTCGAATATTCCAAAAATTAATTGGAACACAGACATTTGCTTGATTGGACGTGAGCTAATTAAGTAGGTCACAGCTTTGATTGGCTCTAAATTTAAAAGTATTGTTTTTGGCAAGAGAACGACAAAGGCGCAAAATGGCCTTTGCGGACAAAGGTGTGTCTAGCCTCCTGATTTTTAGGCAACATAATTGCAACGAAAGACTGCCCTCCCCAACGCAATCCTTTTTTTCGATGAAATCCAATTGGCGCTTACTGTCTGTCACCTTCTTGGCAATATTCCTTTTTTCCTGTAACAACGAAGATAAAAGGGTGGAAGCCGCACTGGCAATGACCGACCCGCAACCGCACCCGGTTGCTGTTTCAACTCCATCAGCTGAAGAAAAGCCAGATTTTAAGGCAGTGCACAATGCAACAATTGCCGGCACTCCCCGTACGGCCGAGCAAATGGTGGCTGCTGGGTACAAGCGATACGGCATCGAAAAGGGAGCGTTTATTTTTCGCCTCGATGGGGCGGTGAACGGCACGGAGCATATCTTCTTTGACCATTGGGGCTGGCGGGAGGCCAAGTACACCCGAACTCGCACTGAATTGGGCACTTTCAATGAAGACACCGACGAGGTACAGTACCTCGAAGGTGAGCGACGTTATGTATATGATGTAAAAACTAAAAAAGCCCGGTATTTCGATAGCCAGTCAATTATCCAAACGGCTGACCAGTTCCATACCAAAGACATGGTGGTTGTCGGCAACGAAATGCTGAAAAATATGGGCATGTTGCCCGCAGGGAAAGCCAATGTCGGCACAACCGAATGCGACGTGTGGGTGAAGGCTACGCCTAAAATTCGCCTCTATATGTGGCAGGGCATTACGATGGCCGAGGAGTCTTATGTGAACAATATCCCCATTGGCCGCCGATGCTTGCAAATTGAGCTGGAGAAGGACCTGCCTTTGGATAGGCTGCTGCTGCCTAAGGGCGTGGAGGTGGTGGGGGAGAAGTAGGGTGATATGGCTTTAAATCCCTAACCCACTTAAAATTGGGCTCGGACAGTATCGGGTGATTTTGGATATTAATTCTTCGAGTTTTATAGATGGCAGCTAACGGTAGTATACTTGCCGTGCAAGCTTTGCGAGCATGGACAGGTATGTAAGCAGTGTTAATGGTGTTTTATTAATCTTTCCTTATA
>JAHEAS010000609.1 GCA_024642645.1 Saprospirales bacterium
GCTTTTCAGCATTTTAACAAAAAGCACGTTTTGGTTAGGGGCGGCATCGGGGTTGCTTTGGGCATTCAAACCGGAGTTCTGGGCTACGTCCTCGGCCATCTGACCGACTTGGTACAATTTGTCCTTGTAGGTGTATTCAAAGGCAACACCCACCACTTGGTCAGGCTGGATGTTGAGGTTCAGCGAAACAAAACCAAGCTCTGGGTGGAAAGTGTACTCGGTAGGCGAAAGCAGTCGAGCGGTCACTTTTTCAAAATCCCGGCCCTGCTGGAAGTTGAACGGCGGAGTTTTTAGCACGTTCACAATGCGCTCCACCTGCTTGGAGCTAGGGTTGGAGAGCAGTGTGCCGTAGATTGGGTTGGCGTAGTTGTCGGGCAATCCCTCGCCTTTGTTGTCTAGGTAAACGGGCGCTGCGGGTGGCTGCATGTCCACCGAGGTATTGGTCATGCGCTCGGTTTCTCCAAGGTCGGCAATGGCCACAATGTCACGGATGTTTTCGGTGGAACCCCTTGAGTCCGTGACCCAGACTTGTATTTTTTGGATTTTGAAAAGCGACTTGATGGCTGGCAAGTCGGATAGAGAGTATTCGAAATTGTTGCGGTTGTAATGTGTAAGTAGGAAGTGCCGGTTTTCATCGTACGCATCCGCAAACACTTCGTATTCCTGAAACTGGCTGCCACCTTTCAGTGTGACATCGTCCTGCTGCGAGCGCTGTTGCGAAGCAACAAGGGCAAGGCGCAACTTCGCAAATTGCAGCTCTGTTTTTAATCCAAAAAGGCTTTGGCTGCCCTGAATCAGGGTGCTTTTCAGCGGCAGGCTCACGTTGCCCGCTTCTATTTTTTTGATGATGTCGTCCTCCCCGAAAGCATCGGTGTTATAGTCGAGCTTCATCGTGTTGTCGAAGTCGAAAGTCGCCTGGGTGTTGTAGTTGGTGCTGAGTTTGAGTTTTTCACCGATGGAACCTTCCACATTCATTTGGATGTCCATGTCGAAGTCGAAGCCACCCCGGCGCTGCTGTCGCTTGGTCCAGCTGGGGTTTTGCACGTTCGAGTAATCCACACCGAAGGTCAGGTCAATATTTCCTTGAGGCTGTATGTCCACTTTTGTACCTCCAAAAAGGCGCTCAATGAGCTGGTTTTTTACGTCAATTTTACCGATGGGGTCGAGTTTGCCGTTGACACCCCGCTGACCGGAGCCGTTCAGTTCCTTGAAGTAGTCCTGCTCCTGTTTTTTAGCCTGAAATTCCATGTACTCATCAAAAGTCAGGTAGGTCGGCGGGCGATAATAGTCGTCGCCGAGACGCTCCGTGATGATGTACTGGCCGCTGATGGGGTCATATTCCACGGTCTGCTGCACGTCCTTTGGGTCTTTTAGGTCGAAGGGATTGGAGCTGGGAGTCGTTAAAAAGTCTCCATTACGGGGTTCGAGCGGGATGGTATCCAGTGGCACCGCAAGGAAGGTCGTGGTCAAAGCGATGGGCTTTGCCGGGGCGGGGTCATTTGTCGCCAAAACGTATTCAGGGGAATAGGGGTTTTCGGGAAAATGGCTACTTCCACGCAAGGGGGCAGTGAGTGCTAAAAATCCGATAGCTGTCAAAATACCGGGTAGAATTATTCTCTTCTTCATAAGATGCATGTGCAATAACTAAGATTTCTTTTGAAAGACAATCTGACTGATAAAATGTAACGAGCCTAAAAATGGATTGGAATAGGCCAAGTCTGGCCAGAAGCAGGTTTACGAAAAGGATGGTGAATAGTTGGGTTCTTTCTATAAAATGTTAATTGAAATTCGTTTTCGTAAATGTTCCAAAACACCTCATTCGTCTCGTCGGTTTGCGCTAAAACGCCATTCGTTGTGCTGGACTTCGCAGGTGGAGGTTTTTAACAGTTGAGGGGAGGAGGATTTGAATATTCGAGGATGCGAGGATTTGAGTGGTTGTGGGTGTTCTCAAATTCTCAAATCCTCCTCGCCTCAAATCCTCAACTTAGCTGCTTCAGCGCCAGCCTGACCAATTCTTCTACGGTTTTCACGCCGGGTTGTTCGGCCAGCACCTTGTTCAGGGCCTTTTGCGCCTGAATTTTGTTCACCTGCAAAGACAATAGGGCAGATAACGCTTCCTCACGGATGGTATTGTCCGCCGGGAGCAGGGAGGTTGGCAAGTCGCCGCCAGTTTTCATCATTTTGCTTTTCAAGTCCAGGATGATTTGCTTGGCTGCTTTTGGGCCAATCCCTTTGACCTTCCTCAGCGCCACCTCATTTTCTCCGATGATGGCGGCCCTGATTTCCTCGGCGCTCATTTGCGACAGCATTACTTGCGCCGTGGTTGGCCCGATGCCCGACACCGAAATCAGGTGCGTGAACAGCGTCCGTTCCTCATCTTCGGCAAACCCGTAGAGCGTGTGTGCATCCTCCTTGATGTGCAGGAAAGTCAGGATTTTTACCTTTTCCAATTTCTCCACTTTGGCGTAGGTGCTCAGACTGATGTTGATGTGGTAGCCAATCCCCCCGGCCTCCACAACAATATAGGTGGCCGTTTTATGGGTAATCGTACCGTTGATGTGCGTTATCAAAACTGGTGATGTTTGGTAAAAAAGAGCGGCGAAGGTAAGAATTTTGGATGGTGTAGGTATCTCTGTGCTTTGCTTTACTTTTGCCCCATCATGCGTTATCCTATCCAACAAATCGCCGAAATCATGGGGGGCAAATTCCTCGCCCCGCCCACCGACGCCGTCGTTGAGCACCTGCTGCTCGATAGCCGTCAGGTTATTTTCCCGGCCAGCTCGATGTTCATTGCTTTGCAGGGGCGGCGTTACGATGGGCATGAGTTCTTGCAGGAGCTTTACGACAGCGGCGTCCGCAACTTTGTCGTTTCCGAAAAACTGCGCTCCACTCAGAATTTCCTGCAGGCCAATTTCATACTGGTAGAAAATACGCACGAGGCATTTCAGGCGCTCGCCGCCTGGCACCGACAGCAGTTCAAGCTGCCAGTCATCGGCATCACGGGCAGCAACGGGAAGACCATCGTGAAAGAATGGCTCTTCCAACTGCTTTACGAAGACTACCACATCGTGCGCAGCCCAAAAAGCTACAACTCACAGACAGGGGTGCCGCTTTCCGTGCTGCA